>CAYPPV010000001.1:0-28829 GCA_964412705.1 uncultured Pelolinea sp.
CCTTTCCCACTCCAATTTCTCTCTTGATTCAAGTGAGGCAATTTCCGGCAGTTTGATTTCTTCTTTCAACCCTTGTTCAGCGCCGAAGAAGGTTAGCTGGCCGCTTTCCTTCGCACGGAAATGGCTTTCACTGATCGCACAGATTGTGTCCATGCCCATTAACAGAGCTCTTCGGTCCCCTAATGAATCCATTGCACCCACACGGATGATGGATTCGAGAGCGCGTTTGCCCACTTTTCTCAGATCCACTCTTCTCGCAAAATCATTCAAATCATTAAAACAGCCGTTTGCGCGGGCTGAAACAATAGTTTCAACAGGGCTCTGTCCTACATTCTTGATCGCTCCCAGGCCAAAACGGATGGCCTGGCTGCCATTTATTTCTTGAATCTCAAAATCCCATCCGCTGCTGTTCACATCGGGGGGAAGCACTTCAATCCCCAACGCTCTCGCTTCTGCGATATAAAACGCCACCTTATCGGTATCGTTCTTTGATTGTGAAAGAAGCGCCGTCATGTATTCAATGGGATAATGTGCCTTCAAAAATGCAGTCTGAACTGCAATGACACCATAATCGGCCGCGTGGCTCTTATTGAATCCGTAATGAGCGAATCCTTCCCAATCCTGGAAAATAAGTTTAGCGGTGGCACGGTCAATTCCATTTTTTACCGCCCCCTCCACGAATTTGTTCCGGTGGTTTTCCAGTTCTTTGGCTTTCTTTTTGGAAATAATCTTTCGGAGACTGTCCGCCTCTGACGCAGTGTATCCGCCCAGTTCCATCGCCGCTCGCATGATCTGCTCCTGATATATAGCGAAACCAAACGTTTCGCTTAGAATGGGCTCTAATTTTGGATGGCGGTAAGTGACTGGTTCCTTACCATGCATGCGGTCCAGGTACTTGGAGATAATCTCCATTGGTCCCGGCCTATATAGAGCGACCATAGCAATAATATGGTCAAGCTTGCTGGGTTTCATCTGCATCAGGAAGCGGGTCATTCCCGCGCCTTCCAGTTGAAACACACCGGCTGTATATCCCTGACACAGAAATTGAAAAGTCTCCGGGTCAGATAAAGGAATGTTCGAGAGGTTATACCGGACATGATGGCGCTCAAAAATCAAGTCGGATGCTTTCTGCATAACTGTCAAGGTTGCCAAGCCCAAAAAATCCACTTTTAGAAGACCCAGATAATCAATGATAGACATCTCAAACTGGGTAACCGTTTTTATAGGAACATCATCCGAATCGCTCGTGGGCCTGTGCAGAGGGACATAATTTACGATAGGTTCATCTGAAATTACCACACCTGCAGCATGCGTGCCGGCATTCCTGGCGACCCCCTCCATGCCCGCGGCCGCATCAATTAGTTCCCGCAAGTACTCTTCACTGTCATAAAGGTCCTTGAAATCCTGGACCTGTTCGATTGCATCCCTGATGGACATTGGCCTGCCCGGAATGTTAGGGATCATTTTTGCTACCCTGTCCACCTCATTAAGTGGAATATCCATGACCCGCCCCACATCGCGTATAGCCGCTCTGGCGCCCAGCGTGCCAAAAGTGATGATTTGGGCGACATGGTCATGTCCATATTTTTTTGCACAGTATTCCATGATCTCGGCCCGTTTGTCATCCTGAAAATCCAGGTCAATATCAGGCATATTCACACGGTCAGGGTTCAGGAATCTTTCGAAAATAAGACCATGCCTGATGGGTTCCACTAATGTAATTCCCAGAACGTACCCAACTATGGATCCTGCTGCCGAACCGCGTGCCTCATACCAGATATTGCGCTCCCGGGCATACCGGCATAGATCCCAGACAATTAAAAAATACGCATCAAACCCCATTTCATGGATTACCCTTAATTCGTAATCCACCCTCTTCCTTACTTCTGGGTTATCTGCGTTTTCTCCATACCGCTCAATAATTCCCTCCTCACATAGCTTGCGCAAGTAAGTTTCGGGAGTAAATCCATCCGGAACAGTGAAAAATGGCAGGTGGTATCCTTCTGGTTTAAGATTTACGTTGCATCGCTCGGCAATTTCCAGTGTGTTCATGATAGATTCAGGAAATTCATGAAAGAGCTGCATCATTTCCTGGGGTGATTTCAAATAGTAAGAATCTCCTTGCATGCGCATTCGTGAGGGGTCCGACAAGACTGCCCCTGTTTGAATAGCGAGAAGAATATCCTGCAATTTTGCATCTGACTGATCTACGTAATGTACATCATTTGTGGCAATGAACCGCGCGCCGTACCTCTTACCAAGCTCACTTAATTCCCGGTTTACTACCTCCAGCTCGTCGATATCGTGCCGCTGAAGTTCAAGGAAAAAATGATCCTTTCCAAAAAGATCAAAATAAAAATCCATCACTTTTTGGGCTTCTTTCGCGCCGCGCTTTAATATTTTTGTTGGTATTTCCCCTTTGAGACAGGCCGAAGTCGCAATAAGCCCTTCAGAATGGCTGCTTAGATACTCTTTGTCAATCCTGGGGTAGTAATAAAAACCTTCTAATTGGGCAGCACTGGCAATCTTCAATAAATTCTTGTAGCCAGTATTGTTTTCAGCTAGAAGCACAATATGGGATGAGTATTTATCCAATTGCGCCTCTTTATCATTCATTCTTCTGGGCGCCATGTATCCCTCCATGCCAATAATGGGTTTCACCCCGAGAGAATTCGCCGCCCGATAAAACTCTATCACACCATACATCGTGCCGTGATCAGTTATTGCCACGGCGGGCATACCCATTTCTTTTGTCCGTTTCACAAGCTTTTTAATGTTGCTGAAACCGTCCAACAGTGAATAATGGGTATGAACATGAAGATGGACAAATGACATTAATTAACCCTTATAACAAGAGAAATAAGTTAAAATCCCAATAAAGCCATTATAGCATGTGGTATTTTTCAACCCCTTTTTTATGCTTAAAATGTCGTTATATTTAAGAATTAGGTTTGATTTTTTTACCTTTTACCCATTGAAGCCAGGTAAATAGCAAACAGGTTCACTCCATCCAACCCCAATGCCTGGTTTACCAAATCATCGTCGTATGCTGCAATTGCACAAACACCACAATTAATCGATTCAGCGGCAAGGTATAAATTTTGGCAGACATGGCCAGCATCCAGCAGCATATAACGGTATCCCCGCTGGCTGTAGCGCCATACTGTGCGGATTGGTACTGCCACCCAAATAAAGGTAACTGCAGATTCGGCTACGTGTTTCTGTTTTAAAC
This sequence comes from uncultured Pelolinea sp., assembly GCA_964412705.1. Taxonomy (GTDB): domain Bacteria; phylum Chloroflexota; class Anaerolineae; order Anaerolineales; family Anaerolineaceae; genus Pelolinea. The sequence goes on from CAYPPV010000001.1 coordinate 3,233, forward strand.
ACCCCGCTGTAATCCGTTCCTTGAGATCATCTGGAGATGGGATTCTTTCAAGTTCATGTTCAACTGCAAGGTATCGGTAAAGGCCTATTTCAAGACCTTCAACACGATTTACAAGCAGGTATGTCTCAAATGGATGCCTTGAACCCGCTGAAGGAACAGTTCTCTTTGTCAAGGGATAATCGGTGATGGTCTTCACCCCTTGGGTCATCCATAATAAATAAGCGAGTTCATTTAGATCCAGAAATTCATTCGAATATTGACGAAGCGATTCCCTGCGCTTTACCAATTCAGAAAAAGAATCTATCTGCGGTTTCATTTCATCCACTCTCGGTAGAGATACATGCCTTGCCTGTTTGGATTTCGGAAGCTGAAGATCCGGAAGGGGAACCCCCAGTTTCTGGGGAGATGTTTCCAGATTTTCGTACTTGGTTCTTTCAAAGAATTCCTGACCTATATTGTTTTCCATTATTCCTCCGAAATATCTTTAACCATTTTTAATGAACCCCTGCTGTTTATTTTTTTTTGAGTTGACTCAGGGTAAATGGTCTGGCTCACAATATCAAAACCAAACTTTTTATACAATGCAATCGCTGGAATATTGTCAATATCAACGTTTAAAGCCAATTTTTGGTAATTCAAATCCCGGGCTCTAAACTGGGCAAATTTCAGCAGATCCCAGCCAATTCCCTGACGCTGGAAGTCGGGAAATACTGCAAGATGGGAAATAAAAAATTCATCGCGATGGATATTTTCTTCGTTTCTCAACGGAAATGCAATCATGAGAAAGCCGAGAAAATTTAAAAACCCCATATACCACAGCAATTGAAATCCAGTATTTAATAACAGGCGAATCATTATATCCCCCGGAAATGCCACAAGTAATCCCGCCATCATTTCTTCCATTTCAAAACAGAAAGCATATTGATAGCTGAACCGGTTCCCTCTTGAAGAAAACATTCTCTCAAAAAGTATCCTGGCTTTTTCTACAGATCCATTTCCAAAAAGGACATCTCCAGAATTACCCAATGTATGAAGGATTAATTGAGATGCTTCTTTTCCGTCATCAGCTCTTGCGTTTCGAATATTCATTTTGTGGTTAAACCCATCTTATTTATAAGCCAGCGTTTGATCTCCATTGCTTCTTTTGTGCGCAGTATGAGCAGAATGATTCCATATGAAATGGCCCCGGATAAAACAGAAATCGCGGTATTCATCCCTAAAGAAATATTCGAAAACGTATTATAGATTGAATAGACGATCCCACCCATAGCCGCTGCGGATATAACAGATTTTACAGAGGATATGAGAATAGACCTGCCTTCCAATCCATTCAGCCGTTTTCTTATAAGGAGAGTGAGGATGACACTCTCGACAGCAGTCGCGGCAGAATTGGCGAGCGCCAGCCCACCAAGAGGAAGCCATCCTGCCCTGCTAAACAAAAAAGTGAAGAGAAAACTGAACCCAAGATTAAGACTCATCGCTCCAATTCCGACATACACCGGAGTTTTTGTGTCATGAAGCGCATAAAAGGCTCGACTGATGATTTCTACAATAGAATGCCCAACCAGCCCCAATGCATACCACAAGAGAGCCCAGGCAACCAGGTTTGTTGAATTTTCCCCAAAAGCTTGCCCCCGGTAGAGAAGAGAAATGAGCGGGCGCCGTAATATGACGAGACCAATTGTTGCAGGAAGGGAAAGCATGATGACCGAACGCAAAGTACCGGAAAGCGTGCTGCGCATCTCTCCGATCTGATTTTTTGCCACCTGGCCAGCGAATGTCGGCAGTGACGCAATCGCGATGGATTGTGCGATGGCAGCTTCAGGCATAATCATAAGGGGAAAAGCCAGACCAAGTGCCGTGATGCTGCCCTCCCGCTGGAATGAAGCAAGTATTGTATTAACCAAAAAATTTAATTGAACAACAGCCACACCTAGGACGCGGGGGGCCATAAGGCGGGCGACTTCTCTTACCTCCGGAATATGCAATCCCAATTGAAATTTATAAAAACGATCCGGCAGTTTCATGAGAATGGGAATCTGAATCAGCAGATGCAACACTGAGCCTGCCACAACTCCCCAAGCAAGCCCAAAAATGCCAATTCCAGGTGCCAAAAAATAGATTCCAAAAATCCATCCCAACTGGTACATCGCCGGTGCAATCGCTGGAAGAAGAAAATGATTGTGCGAATTCAATATTCCCATCACCAGGCCGCTCAGGCCAAATATCACCGATGAGATCACCTGTATTTGAAGCAGTTGGGCAGTCAGTTTAACTTCTTCCCCCGCAAACCCGGGAGCCAAAATCATTCTGACGATTTGTTTTGAAAAAAGTATGGTTAATAAACTGAAAACTATAAGAACAGCAGCTACGATATTGCTTACAGAAGAGGCAAGTTCCCAGGCGCGTTCTTTCTGCTTTTCAACAAGCAAACCAGTGAAAACTGGAATAAAAGCGGAACCTAAAGCCCCTCCGGCTACAAGGTTAAACAATATCTCCGAGAACCGGTTTGCTGCGAAAAAGGCGTTGCTTTCAATGCCTGTTCCGAAAGCTCTCGCTGTAAGCGTTTTTGCCAGGAGCCCGACCAGATTACTGAAAACAAAAGCGGCCATAATCGTTCCGGCCGCCCTGGCAATCCGGCCTCCTGTGGGTCTTTCCTGTTGAGTTCCTGAAGGCATAGAAGACATTATACATGTCACCAGCGTCGATATCTTATATGTGTAATACATAAATCTAATCAAATATAAAACGTATAATAATGTTTAATAAATGGAGGAAAAGATGGCTGCCAATAATGGAACAGGACAAGGAGTCAATGAAGTAAAAGCAAATCCGCCCTCCGACGGGCAGGTCAATGAAAAAGTTAATAAAAAACCCGGCGAGGAAAAAGAAAGTCGAATAAGCAGCTTGGCAAGAAAAGTCGGATATTCATTTCTTTTATTAATTATTGGCATGCTGATAGTCACACTGATCTTATATTTACCCACCCGGAGCGATCTCACTGAAGCCCAAAACGAACTCGAGCGATTATCGGAAATAGAAAGCCGGTACAACGAATTACAGAACGATTATTCCAAGTTGCAAAAAAGAGCGCAGGTTTACAAGCTTATCAGCAATTCCGCCCTGCTTGAACCCGCTCTTCTACAGGAGGACGAGACAAGAATTGCACAGCAGATAAGATACATTGAGGAGGATTTAAGCCAGCTCGAAATTGCAAACTTTTCGGAAGTAAAGGAAAGACTAGAAAGCACTTTCTCGGAGATACGGCAAGCATCAACCTCTGATTCGGAAACAGCTCGAGAAGAACTGCGGATGTTTATCAGTGATCTGTTCCTGCTTATTGATAATCTAGAGTGAAAAAAAGAAAGAACTTTTTTAATCCGGTCTTTTTCCCAATACAACGGGGATAACGAGTTCCTGCCCATCCCTAAGTATGGTCAGGTCAAGGGTATCACCTGGGCTCTTGTTTGTTACCAGATATGTCAGCAAATCGCTGAAATTTCTGATCGGTTGACCATCCACCGCGGTTATCAGGTCTCCCCCGGCTTGGAGATTGGCAAAAGCGGTGGGTTCCGAGCCGCCAACAACGCCGGCCTGGTCTGCAGGACTCCCCTCGGGGACACTTAAAACATATGCTCCCTGAGCGTCTCTGGGCAAATCTATAACCTCCAATTCAGCCAATGTCATGTTTTCACGGCTTACGATTCCGAGGTAAGGATAATCATAATTCCCATCTCTAATCAGATAGGGCACAACTCTTCTGGCAATATCGATTGGGACAGCAAAACCGATCCCTGTATTTGATAAAATTCCCTCACCGGATTCCCCATTTGTTCTGATCGCCCGATTGATCCCAATAACTTCCCCTCTTACATTGAGCAGTGGCCCGCCTGAATTTCCCGGATTGATGGCCGCATCGGTTTGAATCAGGTCCGCAGCGGAAAAATAAAATCCGCTGGGCGCCTCCCGCATTGAATCCAGCAATCTTCCGCGTGCTGAAACAATCCCAACCGTCATCGTTCCGGAGAGCCCATACGGATTTCCTATTGCAATCACAGTTTCGCCCACTTTGGTTTCAGATGAATTCCCGAGGGGCAGCGGGGTGAGTTCCTCTTCAGGGACATCCGCTTTAATAACAGCGATATCAGAATCAAGATCCGTTCCAATCACCTCCCCTTCCGCGCGGTAGCCGCTGGGGAAAGCCAATTCGATTTCCACGGAATTTTCAATTACATGATAATTGGTAAGGATATGACCATCATCATCAATCACAAAACCTGATCCTTGACCCGCAAAAACATTATCAGAATAAACAATAATACTCACCACCCCCGGATTGACATTCTCATAGATTGTAGTCAAGTCAGAATTGTCCGGGCGGATTTCCGGTACAGCATTATCCGATGCCAAGACACCTTCTGAACTCGAAAGGGTTGGCGCTGGCTCAATTGAAGAAATTGCCGCGTGACTGCATGCAGAGAACAAAAATCCAATCAATATGAAAAGGGTTAAGGATTTCATAAACCTATTTGGATACATCCTTTCTTCAACCTGAAGACTGAAGCTTTTTGACCAATTGTTTTTGTTCTTCAGTAAGATTCCTGGGTATCTGAATATCAATTTTCACCAATAGATTCCCAAATTTATTTTTCTTCCTCATGACAGGCATGCCTTTTCCAGCCAGCCTGAATGTTTGTCCTGGTTGCGTGCCAGGCGGTATTTTCAATAAGACATCACCCGAAATAGTTTCTACTTTTACTTCTCCACCTAGCAGCGCTGTGTAAAGGTCAATCTTTTTTTCTGTAAGAAGATCATCCCCCTTGCGTTCGAATCTTGGGTCCGGGCTGACGCGTATGTTCAAATAGATATCTCCGCGTTGACCGGAACTATCAGCCGGTCCTGCACCGGTGGCTTTTACCTTTGTCCCTGTTTTAACCCCAGGCGGGATTTTTATCTCCTTTTTACTTCCATCTACATCTAATGTTCGGGTTGTACCATGATATGCCTCATAAAGAGAAATCGTCACATCCTGCTGGTAAGAACTGGGCCTCTGGTATGTCCGTGTACCGGCACCACTCTGCGTTCCCCGAGGTGCCGCGCCACCGCTGAAGAAAGTGCGGAAGAAATCAGAAAATCCACCGCTCTCCCCAAAAATATCACCGATATTGCCATACTCCACCCGTGTAGTCCGCCTGCCCATTCCTCCTCCAAAAAGGTCCTCCCACCGAAAGGAACCTGGTGATCCGCCGGCTTGCTGCCAGGAGGAATAGGAGTTGCTTAATTGGTCATATTTGGCACGTTTCTCAGGATCACTGAGGACTTCGTGGGCTTCGTTAATCTCTTTAAATTTTTCTTCAGCCTGCTTGTTATCCGGATTACGATCCGGATGGTATTTCATGGCAAGTTTCCGATATGCTTTCTTAATTTCGTTTGTTGAGGCATCCTTGTTAACGCCAAGTACCCCATAATAATCCTTGTATTCCATAGATTCAATTTTAAGGGGTTAAAAACTTATGCGTCAAGCCCGCCTGCCCGACTTTTATATAATTCTTACCAATTAAAAAAGCCACCGCTGGCTGGGAGGAGTTTGCCAGCGGGGGCCCGCCAAAGGAGGAGACATTGATGGTATTTATCTGGTGATAAACCCATTTGTCACCACGCACATAATACTATCCCTTTGTATTTATGCTAAGTATAGATGTCATTTTAACGAGATGACATTTATCTCAATAAAGATTTATCCAGAAATTCATCAAGGATTTCCCTTAATTCATCTATATCGGCATAATCCCTTACCAGGATTCTGGGATGGGTATTTCCCAGAATCATTTTGGATACTTTTCTCCCTCGTTTGAAGCAGCATAGAACCGGCTTATCCAGAGAAAGAGCTAGTGCTATCTCGTAACCAACACCATGTGAAGGCGTGCTCACTTCCGCTATTAATGCATCACTGCTTGAAATCCAATCCACATCTCTCTGATATACGTCAGGCGGATTAATAACCTTTTCCTCGTTAATTACATCAGCATTAGAAAGGTGGGCGGTTGGCACAACACACCCCCTCTGCATAAGATATTCAACAATCCGGGTGTATGATTGCTGATCATCCCTACCACCCGTTATTGAACAGGAAAAATATATTTTCATGAGCCGCCAGATTCACGAAATTGTAACATTCCATGAATAATATACAAAGTTGACCGCATGCTAAAATTTCCTCATGATCGAACTAAACGACCGTCTACAAGCCATCCTGGATTCCTTACCCACCAAAACCGGCTGTTACTTAATGAAAAATGGAAAGGGGAAAATCATTTACGTGGGCAAGGCAGTAAATTTGCGCAGCCGCGTTCGGTCTTATTTTCATGATAGTGCGGATCACAGCCGGAAAACACTCAGGATGCTTCATGATGTTGCGGATATTGATTTCATTGTTGTTGATTCCGAACTTGAAGCACTTATTTTAGAAATGACGCTTATCAAGAAGCACCTGCCTGAATATAACGTCCGTTTAAAGGATGACAAACGATATCCATTTATCAAGGTTCATTGGGCTGATTCATTTCCAAAAGTTACCGTTACGCGCCAGTATGAAGCCGATGGTTCGCGGTATTTTGGGCCATACACATCCGTTTGGGCTGTTCATCAGACGCTTGATTTATTGCGTAAAATTTTTCCATACCGGACCTGCAACCGCATCATCACTGGGCAGGACCCGCGCGCCTGCCTGTATGATGACATTAAACTCTGTACAGCTCCCTGTATCGGGAAAATCGATAAAGAAAATTACCGACAAATGATCGATGATTTATGCAAATTTCTGGAGGGTCAGACTGATCCAATTCTCGAGCGGTTGAAAGAAGAAATGCTGCGTCTCGCAGAAAGCATGGATTATGAAAAAGCGGCTGTTGTCAGAGACCAGATTGAAGCCATCGAACGGGTTGTGGAAAGGCAAAAAATTATTTCCAGCAGGGATATGAATTCAGATGTTATCGCACTTGCAAGGGACAACAGCGAATCCTGTATTCAGATTTTCTTCATACGAAACGGGCGGTTAATCGGCCGCGAGTACTTTATTTTGGAAGGAACCGAGGATGAACAGGAGAGCGAGATTCTGGAAGAATTCATCAAACAGTTTTATGCAGACGCGAGTACTGTGCCCAATGAAGTGCTCCTTCCCGCAGAATTAGAAGAAACAACGATTATCCATAAATGGCTGAACAGCAAGGGCCACGGATCAAAGGTACAGATTAAGATTCCCCAACGGGGCTCCCGAAAAGATCTGGTGAGAATGGCGACTGAGAATGCGGTAGAAACACTCCAGGCGCTGAAATCCCAATGGGAATCAAGCACCCACAAACAGAGCGAAGCGCTGGCAGAACTGCAGCACCAACTTGGACTGGCAGAGCCTCCAAACCGTATTGAATGTTATGACATTTCTAACCTCCAGGGAACTGAGGCAGTTGGCAGCATGGTTGTATTTGAACAAGGGATTCCAAATAAAAAACTCTACCGAAGATTTAATATCAAATATGTAACGGGCCCTGACGATTTTTCAAGCATGGAAGAAGTTCTCATGCGGCGGTTTAAACGCTGGGCTTCCTCCCATGAAACAAAAGAACCCGGAACTAAGGTTGACCAGGCATTCGGGATCCTTCCCAATTTACTTATTGTTGATGGCGGAAAAGGGCAGCTCAGAAGAGCTGTCAAGGTTCTGGATATATTTGACATTGGCGGCGAAGTTGCAGCCGCAGGACTCGCGAAAGAACATGAACTGATCTTTTTGCCCGGGAAAGACCTTCCAGTCGATCTCCCTAGAAATTCGCCAGCGCGTTTTCTTGTACAACGCATTAGAGATGAAGCCCATCGATTCGCAATCACAGCTCACAGAAACCGGAGACGACAGTCTCGGTTGATTTCAAAACTGGATCAAATTCCGGGGATTGGACCTTCGAAAAGGAATGCTTTATTAAAAGAATTTGGTTCTTTAGAGGGAGTAAAAGCGGCAAACATTGAACAGCTTTCTGAGGTATCAGGCATAAGTCGCGACCTGGCAGAAACCATTGTGGAAAACCTAAAAAACCATAGTTAACCATGAAATTGGTAATTAATGGTAAAATCACACCTTGCAATTTTTACAAAAGAAAAATATTCAATATAACCAGGAATTAATATGAACGATCTAATGAAGACTTTAGAAGCACCAGTTAACCCGAATATTCCGGAAATCCGTTCCGGCGATTCGGTCAGTGTGCATGTAAAAATCAAAGAAGGCGACAGGGAAAGAATTCAAGAGTTCAAAGGAACTGTCATCGCAATCCGTAAAAAGGGAATGCATGAGACATTCACTGTGCGAAGAATCGCAACGAACGGTATCGGCGTTGAACGCACTTTTTTGATGCGTTCACCCCGCATTGAAAAAGTAGTTGTGGAACGGCATGGTAAGGCAAGAAGAGCGAAACTCTTCTTCCTGAGGGAAAGAACCGGCAAGAAAGCCAGACTAAAAGAAAAATTTTAAAGACAAACCCTATTTTATATTGGGTGCCGCCCACGCCAGGCGGCACCCTTTTCATTTATAATCCTCATCGAGTATGAGAGACATTTCCGCAGATAATGCAAAAATTGGAATATTCGATTCGGGTTTAGGAGGTCTCTCCATACTCCGTGAAATTCGCCTCCGGATTAAAGATATCCCTCTCTTTTACGTGGCCGATCAGGCTCATGTCCCATATGGTGAACGCAAAGCATCTGATATCCTCTCTTTTTCCCACTCAATAACCCGATTTTTGATAGACAATGGAGCAAAAATCGTTGTGATTGCATGCAATACCGCATCAGCTGCCGCATTACAACAGCTTAGGCATGATTTTCCAAAAATTCCGTTCGTGGGGATGGAACCGGCTGTAAAACCCGCCGTACAAATCACCAAGAAAAAAGTCGTGGGAATTCTTGCCACTCCCGCCACCTTTGAAGGAGAAATGTACCATACACTGGTTGAGAAATTTGCCAGTGATGTCCGCATATTGAGGAGCACGCTTCCTGGAATGGTTCAAATGATTGAAAATGGGGATATGGGTAGTGCGGATGCGTACAACATCGTTAAAGAAGCGGTACTCCCCATGGTTGAGCAAGGCGCGGATACAATCGTTTTGGGTTGTACGCACTTTCCGTTTATCCTCCCCTTAATAAAGGATGTTGCAGGACCGACAATCAATGTCATCGATCCCGCTCCCGCCATAGCTAAAAGAACAGCATATTTGGTGAATGAGAATTATCAATTGTTCAGCCAGAGAGAAAAACAAAAAATAAACCTTATTTTTACAACAAGTGGAGATCCGAACCTTTTCCAGTCCATGATTCAAGACCTTCTGGAAATATCATCAGAACCAAAACGTTTACGTTGGGACAGAGGAGAAATCACATTCAGTGAGGAAGAATGATCATGATGAGTAATTTCAGCTTGACACTTGATCCAGTAGACCACATTACGGTGGATGCAATTGGTAAACCGGGAAACAGGGTTTTTTATATACAGGGAACGAAAGGGGACGAGAAAATCACTTTGATTATTGAAAAAATCCAACTGCAATCATTGATCGCCGCATCGGAACAGTTCTTTACCGAGATCAGTCAAAGTTATGACGGTATTTCAAAGCCGGATCCAGATATTACTGAAAGCGAAATGGAAATCCATCCCCCTGTTGATCCTAAATTCCGTGTCGGCGAAATCGGCCTGGCGTATGACAACGCGAGAGACCTCGTTTGTATTATCACAAAAGAGTGGGCTGCTCTTGATTCTGAACAAGCTGAACGGGGCACGGTTAATTATTGGTGCACGCGCAAACAGCTTGCCGCCCTTATCAAATGGGGTGTGATTGTTGTGGAACGTGGGCGCCCCATCTGCCCACAATGCCTGCAGCCAATGGAACCTGAAGGACATTTTTGCCCAAAGAAAAATGGCCACAAGAAGGCAAAGAAACTCTAATTTTCTTCCGCATGGAAAACGCTCTTAATCCATTGCATTCCGAAAAAGAAATTTTAGAAATTCTTAATTCTGGAAGAATCAATATCCAGGGGCAATTTATTTTCGGAAGCAATTATTCATTCCTGGCAGACGTCAATTATAAAGATCAGCCCATCAAAGCCGTTTACAAACCCAATAAAGGTGAACGTCCTTTATGGGATTTCCCTGCTGAAACGCTGGCTAACAGGGAGGTCGCCGCTTTTTTAATTAGCCGTGCGCTTGGATGGAACTTCGTTCCTCCGACAGTCATAAGGGAAGATGCGCCTCTAGGAAAAGGCTCTCTACAATTTTTTATCCCACATGATCCCAATCTCAATTACTTTACATTTCCTGGAAAAATTCATAAGAAACTCAAGCGTGTGGCTCTTTTCGATATCATAATTAATAATGCCGACCGCAAAGCCAGCCATATCCTTCTGGATGATAAGGAAAATATCTGGTTGATTGACCATGGGCTCTGTTTTCATACTGAAAACAAACTTCGCACCGTAATTTGGAATTTCGGCGGCGAAGAAATACAACAAAAATTAATCGCGGAAATAATGGAACTATTGGAAAAATTCACCCAAAAATCCGATGAGATAAAAGAATTCGAGAATCTTCTTTCGTATTCAGAAATTGATGCATTTCAAAACAGGATACGCATTATTATGGAGAATAAAACTTACCCGATATCTCAAAAAAACAGAAGATCTTATCCATTCCCCTTGGTTTAGAATAGAATAAATAAAATTAGGAAGAAATCATGAGAAAAATCAAAATTTGCCTGATGGGCTTCGGAAATGTAAGCCAGGCGTTTGTGCAACTGGTCCGGAAAAAAAGAGAAGAACTGGCGAATAAATTCGGGGTGGAAATCATTGTAACAGCTGTGGCGACCGCAAATCACGGCCAGGCAATAAACACATCCGGCATAGATATGAAAAAAGCTGTACAGCTCTACACAGCGGGGAAGATGCTTTCTGAACTTTCACAGTCAAATGCACCAAAAGACCACAAATCGTTCATAGCAGATTGCGGTGCGGATTTCCTCCTTGAGAATTCGCCAGTAAACTATGAGACGGGGGAACCCGCCGCAACCCATATTCGATATGCTCTGGAAAACAACATCCACGCCGTATCTGCAAACAAAGGACCCGTGGTGCATGCCTATAAAGAGCTGGCTGCGCTTGCTCACCGCAAGGGAAAACGCTTTCTATTCGAATCTGCGGTGATGGATGGCGCCCCAATCTTTTCCGTTTTTCGTGAGGCGCTTCCCGCAGCGAATGTGATGGGTTTCAAAGGAATATTAAATTCCTGCACGAACCTGATCCTTGAACAAATGGAAAAGGGGGAATCCTTTGATGAGGCAGTGGCATATACACAATCAATTGGAATTGCCGAAACTGATCCAAGCGGAGACATAGACGGGTGGGATGCGGCAATCAAGGTAGCTGCGTTGTTAACAGTCATGATGAACATACCCACCAAACCGGCGGATATCCCGCGACGCGGGATAAGAGATCTATCCAATACAGAAATTCAAAGCGCCCTAAAAAATAATAAGCGCTGGAAACTGGTCTGCCGAGCAAGCTTGGAGGACGGTAAACTGGCAGCCAGTGTCGCTCCTGAAGAAGTGCCTTCCGACTCACCGCTTTACAGCGTAACAGGGACATCTTCATATATAATATTCAAAACGGATGTATTGCCCGGACTGGGAATCCTGGAATCCAATCCCGGGCCGGACACTACCGCCTATGGACTCCTCGCCGATATCCTCAATATTCTCAAGAATGAATAAGAATGCCACACAAGGTTTACATCAGTCTTGGGACTAATATCGGGGACAGGGAAAAATTTTTGTGCAAGGCACTGGAAGCTTTTCCTCCAAAGATTCAGATTACCAAGCGATCATTAATTTACGAAACTGAACCGTGGGGGTTTAAAAACCAGGGCGATTTCCTCAACCAGGTCGTCGAAGCAGAGACTTCTCTTGACCCGCATGAATTAATGCAGGTATTAAAAAAAATAGAAAAAGAGCTGGGAAGAGAAAAAAATTTCAAATATGGTCCACGCAACATTGACCTGGATATTCTATTTTTCGATGATGCAATCATCCATGACGAAGATCTGAATATACCGCATCCAATGGTCCCAAACCGTGCGTTTGTACTGATCCCATTAAAAGAAATAGCACCGGACTTTGTCCATCCGGAGTCTGGAATAAGTGTTTCCGAACTCGCAGAAAGCATCTCAAATGAAGGGGTTGAATTGTATAAATAAACGAGAGAGAAATCATGCAACCAATTCCTGAATGGGGTTCAAAAACCTATATTATGGGGATTATGAATATCACGCCGGACAGTTTTTCCGGGGATGGTGTTCTATCTGATTCCGGCAGTATTGACGCTGCACTTCTTCAATCCAAACAAATGCTGGAAGATGGCGCTGATATTCTGGATGTCGGAGCAGAAAGCAGCCGACCTGGTTCAACTCCAATCTCCTCTGAAGAGGAACTTAAACGCCTGGTTCCTTTCCTGTCGGAACTTTTGAAGCAAAAATTTCATGCAATTATTTCAATTGATACCTATAAGTCCAAAGTGGCAGAAACCTGCTTGGGTTTGGGCGCAGATTGGATTAACGATATCTGGGGCTTGCGGGCTGACAAAGAACTTGCCAATGTTGTTGCCGAGAGAGGAGCAACTATCATACTGATGCACAATCGTATCCGGTCAGATAAAGTTCTGGATTATGGGAACCTGGGTAAAAGTTACTCGGGCGCAAAGTATGAAGATTTGATTTCAGATCTAAAAAAAGATTTAGAAGCCAGTATTCATGTCGCACTTGAATCTGGAATTTCCGAAGATAAAATCATCCTCGATCCGGGTTTGGGGTTTGGGAAAACAGTCAATCAAAACCTAACCATTATCAACCGCCTTGATGAAATAAAGGCTTTGGGGTTTCCTGTGCTGGTTGGTCCTTCCCGTAAATCATTTATAGGGAAAGTCTTGGGCCTTCCCGTCAACCAAAGGGAAGAAGGTACCTATGCCGCTTCCACCCTCTGCATCGCAAAGGGGGCGGATATTATACGGGTTCATGATGTCAGAGGGAATGCCAGGGTGTCTGCAATGGCCGACGCAATTATTAGAGAGAATGCTTAGCATGTTCCATGCTCTCTGGCTTTTCCTACCCCTGCGTTCTCTTGGAACGGTATTTTCTCTCAAGTAATTTTTTTGCCAATTTTAAAGAATAGTGCTCTGACCTTTCTCTTTCATCAAGCGCATTGCTGATATATTTGTATTCAGCTTTAAGGCGCGGGATAATGATATGCTCCAGGGCTTTCAACCGCCGTGTTGTTCGTAATATTTCATTCAACAGTCTTGCCAGCTGGATTTCCCCATCAGCAAGCGCAATAATCCCATCCACATTGTTTTCGTATGCTTCAGCCGTTTCATCAATGGCCGGCGATGTGCCCGTGATACTGATATCGCGCTCATAATATTCCCGTCTTGCAGATTCCATTTTTAATCTTGGGACATGCACCCCCATTATCAATCTGTCTTCCATTTCAATATTGATTTCATGTTTCTTGCCCATCGACGCTGAGCGAACACCTGTTTCTCCTATCAATGCTTCAGCTTTAGCCAAAGAACGCCGAGAAACAGCTGTCATTTTTTCCAACTCTATCGCCCTATGTACAACTTCATCCTGAAGCCGCATAATTTCTTTCAGAAGCGCCAAGCGCTTCTTATCAAGCAGGTTGTAACCTGCCCGCGTGAGTTCGATCTGATTCTTGCGAATCAGCAGTTCATTTCGCGTTATTGAAATACTGGATACTTCAACCATCTTAGATCTTTTTATATTTTGATATAAATTCTTCGGGTATTCGTTTCAAGAATTGTGATGGAATTGTTGAAAGGAGCTCCCAGGACAAATCCAATGTTTCCTGAATAGAACGATTCACATAACCCTGACCCACATACTCATTCTCAAACCGCTTCGCAAATTCCAGCACTCTTCTATCCTGATCGCTTAATGAGCCCTCACCAATAATGGTGACCAGCTTTTCCAGATCCCTTCCTTCGGCATAGAATGCATATATTTGGTCAGCGACGCTGCGGTGGTCTTCCCTGGTATGGTCTTTTCCGATTGCGGCATTCATAAGCCTTGATAATGAAGGAAGGACATCTACTGGAGGATAGATCCCTTTTTGATCCAATATTCTGGTGAGAACAATCTGTCCTTCTGTAATATAGCCGGTCAGGTCCGGGATAGGATGGGTGATATCATCGTCCGGCATGGTTAAAAGAATTAACTGGGTAACTGACCCGTTTTTACCTTCGATGCGCCCTGCGCGTTCATACAAACTCGCAAGATCTGAATACATGTATCCCGGATACCCTCTCCTCGCTGGCAGTTCTTCCCTTGCCACCGATAGTTCCCGAAGTGCTTCGCAGTAATTGGTGATATCCGTCATAATCACAAGCACGTGCAGGCCCTGCTCAAATGCAAGGTATTCTGCGGCTGTCAATGCTGCACGAGGAGTGATAATACGCTCAATTGTCGGGTCATCCGCATGATTCAGGAAAACCACCGTACGGTCAAGCGCTCCGCTTGATCGGAAGTGCTCGATGAAATAAGACGATTCTCTATGTGTGATACCAATGGCCGCGAAAACCACAGCAAAGGGTTCCTCCTGGGCATCATCACCACTTATTACGCGTGCTTGTGAAGCAATTTGGGCAACCAGTTCATTACCTGGCAGACCAGAACCGGAAAAAATCGGTAATTTTTGTCCACGGGCCAGCGAATTCAAGCCGTCGATAGCAGAAATTCCAGTTTGAATGAATTCGCTGGGTTCTATCCTGACAGCAGGATTCAGAGGACTTCCATTAATATCTTCCATTTTTTCAGGAAGAATGGGGGGGCCGCCGTCAATAGGGTTTCCCAATCCATCTAAGATCCTCCCCAGGATAGAATGAGATACATTTAATCGGATAACATCTCCTCTGAACCGGACCTTAGTGCGGGTGGTATCCAAACCTTCAGTCGACAGGAATAATTGTATGACCGCGATGTTATTATCCACCTCGAGAACTCGCCCCACGCGTGAATTTCCAGCCGGATCCACAATTTCTACCATCTCATCAAACGCCACATCCGAAACGCGTTCCACAAAAATCAGAGGCCCGCGGATTTGGGAAACAGTCCTAAATTCTTTTATTACCAGATTCATCAAGTTTTTCTTATCAAGCATATGTGCCTTCTACCTGTTGTTCCGTTCGATCAGTGAGACGAGAGATCTGATTATCAATTTCGGAAATCAGCATCTTCAACCTTTCCACCGCCCGATCCAATGGAAGTTCCTTCATTCTGGAAATATTTTGAAGAACATCCAGCTCTTCCAGCTCTTTCAGATTCACCCCTTTTTCCAATGCGCTTCTAGCACTATCATGAAAATGCAGTATTACTTTTAACATCCAATACGATTTTTCTATCGGACAAAACGCGTCCACATCATGAATCGCCGACTGCTGCAGGAGATCTTCACGGAGGATTCTCGAAACCATTAAGATTTCCCGCTCCATTTCCGAAAGCGATTCCTGTCCAATCAGCTGGACAACCTGCTGAAGCTCATGTTCTCTAGATAAAATGGACATTGCGGTTCTGGTTGTCTCCACAAAATCATCTGCAATGTCTTCAATAAACCATCGCGAAAGATCTACCAAAGAAAAGCTTTTTGTCCAGTTTATCGCTGGAAAATGTCTTCTTCGAGACAATTCATAATCAAGCGCCCAGAAAACACCGGCGATACGCATTGAACTTTGGGTAATGGGGTCAGAAAAATCACCACCTGGAGGAGATACGGCTCCCACTAATGAAATGGAACCCTCACATCTCTGCATTCCCGCAATTCCGCTGTTATTACCCAAACAGCTCACATGCCCTGCTCTCTCATAGAATTCTGCTAATCGCGATGCTAAATAAGCTGGATATCCTTCTTCACCCGGGATTTCCTCAAGACGGCTGGATACCTCGCGCAGCGCTTCACCCCAGCGGGAGGTTGAATCAGCCAACATTAAAACATCGTATCCCATATCGCGGTAATATTCGGCTATGGTGATGCCCATGTAAATGCTTGCTTCCCTGGCCGCCACTGGCATATTGGAAGTATTTGCGATTAAGACGGTACGGTTAATCAGTGGAATTCCCGATTGCCGGTCCTCCAGTTTGGGAAGCTCATTCAGCACCTCCGCCATTTCGTTTCCACGTTCTCCACAACCCACATAGACCACGATATCCACATCCGCCCAACGGGCCAGTGATTGCTGCAAAACTGTTTTTCCCGTGCCAAAACCGCCGGGAATAATTGCTGAGCCCCCCTTTGGAATGGGGAAAAGCAGATCAATCACTCTTTTCCCAGTAATGAGGGGTTCATTTAAATCCAACCGGGATCGATATGGGCGGGGTTGGCGAATTGGCCAATTGTGCATAAATGGAATTTTTTGTCTTTCTTTATTTTCCATTTCTATAATTGCCACATAATCTGTTACTTTCAATCCGCCACTTTTTATTTCAACAATTGTTCCCGATATACCCTTGGGAATCAATATCCGATGCTGAATGCTTTCAGTTTCCTGAACAGAACCAATGATAGTGCCTTCTGTGACATAATCACCATCCTTGACAATAGGCTGAAAGTCCCACACTTTATCCTCATCCAATGGGGGTTCACTAACCCCTCTTTTCAAAAATCCCCCTTCTTTTTCTGCTAAGGTAACCAGTGGCCTCTGAAGACCATCAAATATCTTACCCATTAAGCCAGGACCAAGTGCAGCTACCAGAGGTTCATTGGTGTTGTAAACAGACTCTCCCATACGCAAGCCGGATGTTTCCTCATAAACCTGAATTGTTATTTGTCCAGCGTTAAGTCGGATGACCTCTCCGACAAGCATATCATCACCTACCAGAACCATATCGTGTAAACGCACCTCAGACATTCCTACTGCCCCGACAACAGGCCCAGCGATTCGATTTACTTTACCGCAGCACTTAAGCTTTTGCTGTTCCATTTTCCTCACCTCTGAATCTAATTTGTATGCCTGTCGCATGGCGTATCATGTCATAAATTCTTTTTTTCCGGCCCTTATCTGCAGCAGAAACCGGGGCGGAAGGAATTGTCACTAATAATATATCTTCCATATCATAAATTTTTTTGATTAAATAATTGGGGAGCTCAGAAAACAAATCATCGTCCAATGCAAGAAGAATTCTTTCCTTTTTTTCTATCCAGGAAGAGATCATTTTTTCTACTGTTTCAATATCATCCACTCCAATTGCGTCCACGCCTGCCAATCGAAAACCATTAACCTGATCCGTTTTTGTAACCACAATCATCCGATTCATTCTATCCTCTGCAAGTTTTCTTGAATGTAAGAGGGTTCAAAACCAGAATCAATACTTTTAGCGATCCATCGAATATTTCTGATCTCATTTCTTTTTTTCGCAACATACCCAAGCGGCACTCCAATGCCAAGCGGAAATAATTTGGGCAGCTTTGCCTGCCAGTTCAACATATATACGTGCATCTGGTTCTCAAATTCACTTAGTCGTTTTGTATCCCGATAACAATCCAGGCCTTTTCGAAGATTTTTCCCATATCTTGTAGAAAATAAATTTCGAATGACATTATCCACTGATTTCTCTTTCGCTAATCTAACCAAACCGGAATTGGGTAAAAATCCATAATCAATTAAATATTCCTCAAAATTCTCCTTTAGATTGGATCGGCCATCTTCCGCTTCAACCACTCTCAATAGCGTATTCAGGTTTATGATATCCGCTTCGATAGAATAAAACTCTCTCAACAATTCACTATCCTGCGAAGAGTCAGCCAACAATTCTTCAATCCGGTGAAAATACCATTTTTCGATAACAAGCTCTATCTCGGAAGAAGATTGCTCCTCATGTTTGGATCTCCATTCCAGTAATCTCTCGCTTACAGGAATATCATAAATCACCGCCTTGCTTATCGCCTCATCAAGACTTTTGGACTTCGCTAATTGCGTAAGAATAGGTCGGGGAATTGAGCTAAGTGGTGAAAATGAATGGATAATCTCATCCAAAGGCATTTCATGAATGAGCCCTCTCACGATTGCCTTTAAGCTTTCCAAATCTTCGCGTAAAAAAATGTGGTTGACTTTCTCCTTTGCATCTTCCTGATAAAACTCATTCAAATCATCGATTATTTGCTCCAATTCCATCCGCATAGCCTGAGTTACGCAACCATACCCATGAGAATAAGTAAGTGCTGTCTCAATGGATTCCTTATAAGGCGTTTTGGTTAGAGATGAAATCAGGCTGTCGATACTGGATGAATTGGTAAAAGACTCCAGTGTTTCAATAGGTAACAAACTGGAGATCCTGGCACGGAGACGCGTATTTCCATAATCAAATAAAGCCATTTTTAACTATTTGATACCCGCTCCTCAAAAAATAATGACAAATCCTGGCGAATTTGATCCTCCGTGTGTGAAAATCTAGAATCCAGCGTGTTCTTGACAGTAACCATTTGGTCATCTGTTTCTGCTATGCATCCGCCATTTATATTTAGGTCATCGACAAGGTCTATCCGTCCGTCGAACTTTTCAATAATTTTCTTGGCGCTTTTTTTATCTTTTTCATCTATATGAAGTTTTATACTGTTATTATCCAATAATGAAGGTTTTATTGTCTTCAAAGTTTCATCAATTAAATTATTCAATATATCTAGATAATCCTTTCTTTTCCGAACTTCACGAAAGCGTTCTTTTACTTTTTCCATGACCCTTTCGATCAAATCCTGTCTGGCATCGGCATGAATCTTTAAAGCCTTCATTTCTGCTTGCTGCGCAATCAGTGCCTTATCACGATTTAATTTGATCCTCCCATCTGAGAGAATCCGATTTTTCTGGCTTTCTGCTTCACGCTTTGTTTTCTCGTGAATCTGGGAGATCTTTTTTTCTGTTTCGGATTCAATCCTTGCAATTTCTTGATGTTCCTTTTTACGAATCCCATCAAGAATGATATCTACATCCATGCAGTTTATCCTCCCATAAGAATGATGGCGGCTACCGCGAATCCCAAGATAACCAGGGTTTCCGGAATTGCGACAAGGATAATGATAGAACCAATCAATTCCGGCTTTTCTGCAATTGCGCCAACGCCCGCGGAGCCAATCGCTCTCTGGGCCATTGCGGTTGCGAATGCAGTGACTCCAATCGCGATACTTGCTGCCAGTGCAATAATTGCCTGTTCCATTTTTTTCTACTCCTTTACTTGTGATATTTCGAATGAACTTACAATTCTTTTCTTAAATGGCCTAAAAGGTGCCTGGCCCCCTTGGTAAAACCTGCGGAAGAATTCCACATACTGTAAACGAAGACTCTGTATCGTCGGACTTAACATCCCCATAACCAAATTCAAGGCATGAATAACAATCGCAATGACAATTCCTGCCACCACACTTCCAACCATCCCTGCCATCTCATTTGCAACCTTTGCCAAGAAAACAGAGGCAAGCCCAAGCGCTGCAATCCTCAAATAGGAAAGAATGTTTCCTATAATTCCCACGAACTCAATTGGGCCCAAGAAAAAACCGGTTGTTCCAAGCGAGATTGCTAAAATGGTCAGCCCCACTGCCAAGATTGCGAAACCGAATATATTGAAACCATGAGGAATTGTTCGGGTTAAAGAAGCAGCTAAAACCAGCAAGCCGATAAGCCCTATCAACATCCCGGTGCGTTCAAAAGTTTCACTCCTTGTTTTATGGATAATGGAATTCCAGATTCCTAATAAGAGACCAAGCATGATGTGTCCGAAACCCACTGCCAGAGCCATGATAAGAAGGGTTGTAACATTGCTTGCTTCTGAACGGCTGATCCAGAGCGGCGCGATACCAACCATTTCTCCAAGCGTTCCAAAATATTCTCCGTAAAGAATGCCAAAAACAATGGACCAAATTGCCCCAATGCGAAGAGATTTCAAAAAATCCGCGATCAATCCCTTTTCTACTTTTTTCAAACCCAAAATAGATACAAGCAACATCAATAGACCATAGCCCACATCTCCAACCATCATGCCAAAAAATAGGGGCATAAAAATAGCAACCAGTGTGCTCGGATCAATATCTGAATATTTTGGTATAGCCCGCATTTTTACAAAATCTTCAAAAGGAGACAATGGTTCGGGGTTTCGCATGGCAACCGGAATTTTCTCCTTCATTTCAGGAGGAACATTTATGACGCTGATAGCTGCGTTTTTTCCGAAATTTGCCTTTAATATCCTACGGAGAGTATCCAGATCTTCAGAAGGAACCCATCCAATTATCGTAAACGTATAATCTGTTTCTCCTATTTTTGTGTAAGCCTCAAACTCATCAACACGGTCCTGACATGCGAGCTGGTAAATTTTCAGCTGTTTTAACCACTTTTCAGCCATACGCTGCATATGTTCGTCAATTTGATCCAGCTCCTCATGATCCAATTCAACTTTTTTCTCGATATGCCGAAGTGCCTCATCAGTAGACAGATAAGCGTACTCCTCAGGAAGAATTAATTGTGCGACCTTCTCATTCTCCATGAATGTCTCGACCTGAGACATCAATTCAAGGGGAAAAATCCCAATCACAGCGTGGGATGATTCACCCACTTTAACCGATATCATTTCAAATTTTCCCCTCGTTAAAAGCTTTAGCTGCTGAGCCAGCAACCTCATATTCCTCATCTGAGACGAATGCACCAGAGCCCGTATTATTGCGTTCCCCGATTTCTTGGATGATTCAGGCATTACAGGCGCAATTGCCTGCAGCATATCTGTATATTTAGAAAGAGATATCAATTCATCTTGCAATGTCTTTTTGCGGTTGTTCAAATACTGAACCTGAGAGATCAGATTGGAAACACGATAATCGATTTCCGAAATTGTTTCATCAACAGTTTCATCGGAAAGGTCGCCGTTTTTTATTTTTGTCATACCCGAGAAAAGATCGACCAGTCCATTTATGTTAGCAATAAGAAGATCAACTTTTTCCTGGTCCTGTTTCATTTTCTCTGAGAGTGAGTACGGCTGCAGAAGAGCATCGGGGACATTGCGAATATCGTCAATTTGCATTTTCCCGAAATTGTGTAGAAGAGGAATCATCCGCTCCAGATTTTCTTTCATCCCCCAAATTTGGACCCGCAACATTTCAAGAATCATTTTGATCCCTCACTATCCACCGAAATAATGATATTGAGTATTTTTTCTACGGCTTCATCCAGAAATTTACTTCCTTTACTTTTAAATACTTCAGCATTTTTTTTCGCGTTTTCAATTTTTTTCTGGGCATTTTTTCTGGCTTTTTCGATTTCCTTCTGATAGATACGATCGCGTTCCTTCCTCGCGTCGCTAATAATTTTCTCTTTTATTTTTGCCTGATCTTTTCTTGCGGCTTCAATTTTTTGGGCTGCATGATCACGGGCTTCGGCTACTTTTTCAGCGACTTCTATTTCAGCCTTAAGTACCGCCTCAAGAGAATTTTGAGGATCTTCTATTTGATTATCCCGACTCGTTTTTTCCTTCATTTTTCTCACAATTCAACCAAAAACTCCAAATTAATGGCCTCATATCCTAATCCTGTTACTATTTAAAGTCAATACGAAAGAGATAAAAAAATAGTTAACAGCTTATTAATCCATAATTCAAAAGTATAATAGCATACTGTCTTATGATTTATAAATAATTTGCAAAATATCTTACTTGAGGAGGATAAAAATGGATCAATATGATGTGGTCGTGATTGGAGCAGGACCTGGAGGATATGTCTGCGCAATACGCTCTTCCCAAAATGGATTAAAAACAGCGATTGTTGAAAAAGAATACATGGGAGGTGTCTGCCTGAATGTAGGCTGTATTCCCTCAAAAGCTCTGCTGAAAAACGCGGACCTTGCGTACACTTTGCGGGAGAGGACGAAAGAATTCGGAATCTCGTTTAAAAATCTTGAGCTGGATTATTCAAAAGCGGTCAAACGAAGCCGGCAGGTTTCAAACAGGTTGACAAAAGGCGTTTCTTTCCTGATGAAAAAGAATGATATTGATGTATACATGGGCGAGGCAGCATTCACATCCAAATCCGAATTAAAGGTAACGGACGAAGATGGAAAAACACAAACCCTCTCCGCAAAAAATATCGTTATCGCTACAGGAGCAAGCCCATTCGCACCCTCTTCGTGGAATGTGGACGGAGAAAGGGTTATTTTTTATAAGAAAGCAATTTTACAGGAAGAACTGCCACAATCCGTTGTCATTATCGGCGCGGGGGCGATTGGTGTAGAGTTTGCCACTGTCTGGAATTC
Source organism: uncultured Pelolinea sp. (assembly GCA_964412705.1). Classification (GTDB taxonomy): domain Bacteria; phylum Chloroflexota; class Anaerolineae; order Anaerolineales; family Anaerolineaceae; genus Pelolinea. Next base: position 25,607 of record CAYPPV010000001.1, read on the forward strand.
TTATGGCAGCGATGTGACGCTGGTAGAGATGCTCCCGAACATCCTTCCCCTGGAGGATGAGGAATCCAGCAAGGAACTCGCTAAAGCTTATAAGAAACGCGGCATCAATGTATTATCCGGGCACAAGGTCCAGGATATTGAAGTGATTGATAAAGGCGTGAAGATTACCGTTTCTACAGATGATGAAGAAAAAATTCTTGAAGCTGACCAGGCGCTTGTCGCTATCGGCTTCCGGCCAAACTCATCCGGCTTGGGTCTAGAAGAAATAAGCATTGAGTTGGACGACAAGGGCAATATCCAGATTGACGACCGCATGTCCACCAATGTGGAAGGGATATACGCAATCGGCGACGTGACCGGTAAACTCCTGCTGGCTCACGCAGCTATGAAACAGGGGGTTATCTGCGCAGACGCGATGGCGGGGAAAGGAACGCAGCCCATCGATTACAAGATGGTCCCGCGGGCGACTTTCTCAAACCCTCAGGTGGCATCTTTCGGCTACAAAGAACATGAAGCAAAGGACAAGGGATACGAGATCAAGGTTGGCCGCTTCCCGTTTTCAGCAAACGGCAAAGCATTAGGCCTGGGTGAACACACCGGATTTGCCAAGATCATTTCCGACGCGCAGTATGGAGAAATTCTCGGAGCCCACATGGTTGGCCCTGAGGTATCCGAACTTCTGCCCGAGCTAACGCTGGCGCGCCTGATGGAGTTCACCGCCCATGAGATCGCCATGAACATCCATACCCACCCCACCCTGAGCGAGGTATTAGCTGAGGCAGCGGAGGGTATCAGCGGCGAATATCTTCATATTTAATCAATAATGGACAACACCATAACTAAGCAGGCGTGCGTTGCACGCCTGCTTCAATTAGAACCATTGTGCTATAATGCCAGCCGAAAGGCAGAAACATGCTAAAAAATATCGCCCGCGCGCTGGGCGGGGACTCTCAAAAGCGTGAACTGGAAAGATTGAGCACGGAAATCGAGGCGATCAATTCACTTGAACGCGAATTCAAGAATTTAAGCATCGAAGCACTCCGGGATAAGACAGATGTGTTCAGAAAACGGCTGTCGAACGGAGAAACACTGGATGACATCCTCCCTGAGGCATTCGCGGCTGTCCGGGAAGCGAGCAAACGCACCACCGGTCTGCGCCACTTTGATATCCAATTAATTGGCGGCATCGTGTTGCATCAGGGAAAAATCGCAGAAATGCGGACCGGTGAAGGAAAAACGCTGGTCGCCACCCTGCCCCTTTACCTGAATGCGCTTACCGGAAAGGGCGTGCACCTGGTTACGGTGAATGACTACCTGGCCCGCAGAGACGCGCGCTGGATGGCGCCGATTTATGACCTGCTTGGACTCAGCGTTGGCGTCCTGCAAATGTCCAGCCGGACCGGTAGCGCAAGGGATGCCTACCTGGTGGACCTCAACAAGAGGGACAGCCGCGAGGAAGAGGACCAGCTGCGGCTGGTCCCCAGAAAAGAAGCATACCGGGCGGATATCACATACGGCACCAACAACGAGTTCGGTTTTGATTATCTGCGCGACAACTTGGTGATGGATATCCGCAGCAGGGTTCAGCGCGGGCATCATTACGCTATCATCGACGAGGTGGACAATATCCTTATCGACGAGGCGCGCACGCCGCTGATTATCTCCGGCCCGGCTTCAGAGGATGTGGAATGGTACAACCGAATGGCTGCGGTTGTGCGCCAGCTGGAGCCCGAGGATTACGATTTTAACGAGAAGGACCGCAGCGTCGCATTAACCGAAATCGGCGAAGCCCATGTGGAGGATCTGCTTAAAATCCCTCTGCGGGATCCGGACCGACCTGAAGACATCACACCGGAGCAAGCGCGCCTTCTGGGCCATCTGGAGCAGGCGCTGCGCGCAGAACTTTTATTCAAAAAGAACAAGGATTACATCGTCCAGAACGGGCAGGTGATTATCGTTGATGAATTTACCGGGCGTTTGATGCCCGGCCGCCGCTGGTCGGAAGGGCTCCACCAAGCAGTGGAAGCCAAGGAAGGCGTGGAGGTCAACCCGGAAAATGTCACCCATGCCACCATCACCCTGCAGAACTATTTCCGAAAGTATGAAAAACTGGCCGGCATGACGGGCACTGCCGTCACGGAAGCGGAGGAATTTGCAACCATTTATGACCTGGAGACACTGGAGATCCCCACCAACCTGGATTACGAAGCGCAGAAACCGGACTCCAGCATGGAAATCCTCAAAAGCCGGGACGAAGAGAACTATGAATATACCTACTACGCGCTGAAAGACGATCCGGAAAAACGCCCCATTTTTTGGAAGCGTAAGGATTATCCGGATGTAGTGTACCGCACGGAGGAAGCCAAACTGCGAGCCATCGCTGAGGAGATCCTCCGCTACCATATCATCGGGCGCCCCCAGCTGGTGGGCACCACTTCCATAGAGCACTCTGAGCGCCTGTCAGTCCGCCTGAAGGCGGAATCCCTGCGCCGCCTGCTGATGACCATCTTAATCAGGCAGGCCTATTTCCGCGCGCACGGCATGACTATCGCGGAGCAGTCCATCCCCGAGCTGGAGTTCTTAAACCATCCGCTGGATGATCTCAACCTGCCGCAGATGAGGCAGTTTGCGAGCAAAGTGGGTTTGGAGACAATAAACCCGGAAAACGAGAAAAATTTACGCACGCTTATGGATTATTTCAATCTGAATGAAGATAATTCCGAGCGGCTCCGCCGGGCCATCCAGGGCGGCATTCCCCACCAGGTGCTGAACGCCCTCAAACACGACCAGGAGTCCCAGATCATCGCCGGGGCAGGCGCATTTGGCGCCGTAACCATCGCCACCAACATGGCCGGCAGGGGCGTGGACATCAAACTGGGCGGTGAGATTGAAGAAAAGGTCCTTTCCGATGTGCGTAAGGCGCTCAACCTGGCGGGGCGCGACCCCTACGGCATGACAAATCCCGACATGGCCGAGGCATTGAAAGAAACGGACCCCGAAGTCTATGCCGGTTATGAAGAATCCGTCAACCGCTTCTTTGCTTATCTGGACAATATGCGCCGGGTGCATGAAGTAGGCGGCCTGCACGTGATCGGCTCCGAACGGCATGAGGCGCGGCGCATTGACAACCAGCTGCGCGGCCGCTCGGCGCGCCAGGGCGACCCGGGTTCCTCCCGTTTCTACCTCTCCCTGGAGGACGAGCTGATGCGGATGTTTGGCGGTG
>CAYPPV010000002.1:0-24269 GCA_964412705.1 uncultured Pelolinea sp.
GTGATGGCCAAATATGGCGCAGAAGTCCCCCACCTTTTACCTGGTCAACATGTTTCCGAATTGTATTCATTTCGTTAATATCTGCCCCTGATTTCAATAATTCCTTTGTTAGCTGCTGTATAGATGGCAAACTAATTTGACTGTGTGGGTATGTCATTAAAGCAGAACCTCCACCTGAAATCAGACAAATTACAAGATCATTTTCCTTCGAATCGCTTAGAGACTCAATCAATTTTCTGGCGGCTTCAACAGATGATTCATCCGGCACAGGGTGTGCCCCCTGAGTAATCAAGATACTTCTTGGGAACTGTTGGATTAGATCCTGATTCTTGTGTTTCGCGATTAGCGTTCCCTTTATTTCCCCGTTCCCTAAAAACATCAATGCGCCTTTTGCCATAGGTAAGACTGCTTTTCCTACCCCGATAAGGTATTTATTCTCAATGCCAGTAAAATGAGTATTATTCTGAAAAAAATCGGCTGTTTTATGTCTTAATAAATAATTTTCAACTGCCTTTTGAGGGTCTACCGAATTGAGCGCTTCCTGTAAAATATCCTGGATTTTTTCTGAATACGGAATGTCTTGTATGTCGCCAAATTTTGTCTGCATGACAAATATCTCCGATTTGTGAAAATTTTCTCGTAATCTGACCTGTTCAAAAGGATTATATTAAAAAGGGTGTAAAATTCAAGCTTGTTGATTTCAAGGTTTCTGTCCAGACGAAAAATTTTTGTAATATTACTATCAAAACCTATCAAATTTATTATGCAGGAGGTCTTAAAGTGGATTTAAAAGTATTAAATGGTTTGCTCACGCCAAAATCAGTTGCGGTAATCGGCGCGTCAACAACTCCGGGGAAAATAGGACATACTGTTCTTCAAAATTTAAAAGAGAGCAATTATAAGGGTGGTATTTATCCTGTTAATCCAGGAGCAGATGAAATCCTGGGATACAAATGCTACGCTTCTGTGCTGGATATAAAGGGCCCGGTGGATGCGGCAATTATTGTCATACCCGCAAAATTTGTCTCCGATGTTGTCGATCAATGCGGTGAAAAAGGCGTGAAAGGCTTGATGGTCATCACTTCTGGGTTTAGTGAAGTCGGCAAGGAAGACCTTGAGCGGGAAATTGTGGATAAAGCCCACAGTTACGGAATGCGTGTGCTTGGTCCCAATATCGTCGGTGTGCTTTCCAATTCTGATAATTTCAATGGTTCATTTGCTCCTTTCCTTCCGTATGATGGTTCCGCCTCTCTTGTTTCACAAAGCGGCGCCTTATTAATTGGCATTGACGCTGCCACTTACATGCGGGGCATTGGCTTTGATAAATTAATTTCCATCGGCAACATGTCTGATGTCAATTTTGCCGATCTGATTAAGTGGCTTGATCAGGATGAAAATACAACCTGCATCTCCCTTTATGTTGAGGGTTTCAAGGATGGCCGAAGGGTTATCGAGAATGGGAAAAAAGCCAAAAAACCTATTGTTGCTCTTAAAGCCGGTGTGTCTGCCCATGGTGCTGCAGCAGCCGCCTCACACACCGGTTCTCTTGCTGGAGCAGCAAAAATATATAGTTCCGCGTTCAACCAGGCAGGCATCATACAGGCGGAGGACCTGGACAATCTGTTTGACCGTACCCTCGCTCTTTCCTTGCAACCGCCTATGAAAGGTGAAAACGTGCTCATTATCACCAACGGCGGCGGTGTAGGGGTGCTTGGCACCGATGCGGCAGAGAAATTTGGCATTCCGCTAAAATTTGCACCGGATGATGTTCAGGAAGATTTGAAAAAATATATGCCTGATTTTGGTTCCGCCAAAAACCCGGTAGATCTGACCGGTATGGCAGGGAATGACTGGTATCATGACTCAGTTCAGTCTGCTTATGCGCATGATTGGGTTGACGGTCTGGTGGTTTTGTACTGCGAGACTGCTATGACTGATCCCCAAGGAATTGCGGAATCTATCCATAAAGCGGTCAGGGAAACCGACATCGATGATAAACCGGTTACCGTGTCCTTTGTTGGAGGAGAACGTTCAGAAAAAGCCATGCATTGGCTTGTGAAAAACGGGATCCCGGCTTACGCTGCACCCGATGGCGCGCTCAATGCGATGGCCGCACTGAAAGAATACAACCTTATAAAGAAAAGCGGTATAGCTGAAGAAGAAAGCTGCATTGGTAAAACTGATAAAGAAGCTGCGCTGAAGATTATTGAGAAAGCAAGGAAAGACGGCAGGGATGCACTAACTGAGATTGAAGCGAAACAGGTGTTTGAAGCATATGATTTGCCCATTACAAAATCAAGGCTGGCAACATCTGAAAAAGAAGCGGTTTCCATTGCCAAGGAATTTGGCTATCCCGTTGTAATGAAAATCGTGTCTCCTGACATTCTCCATAAATCAGATGCTGGTGGTGTGAAAGTTGACATTAACTCCGAGGATGAAGTTCGAGCTGCCTATCAGGAAATTTTAGATAATGCAAAATCCTTTAAAAAGGATGCGGATATCCACGGTATTGTAGTTCAGGAAATGGCTCCCTGGGGTACGGAAGTGATACTTGGATCAGTAGACGACCCAACCTTTGGTCCAAGTGTGATGTTCGGGCTTGGCGGCATATTTGTTGAGGTCCTCAAGGATGTCACCTTCCGGGTAGCGCCGTTTTCAAAGCACCAGGCAATAGGCATGATTTCTGAAATAAAAGCCGCTCCCATCCTGGACGGGGTTCGCGGTGAAAAACGCCGGGATAAAGACATGCTAGCTGACACAATCTGTAAATATGCAAACATGGTTGTTGACCTAGAAGAGGAAATCAGTGAATCCGATGCGAATCCTGTTCTTGTGTACGCAGAAGGAAAGGGGTTGAAAATCGCTGATGCTAGGATTATTCTGAGAAAGAAATAAGATAGCCTGAGTAAAACCCTGATTAATTTACTATAGGTTGATTTGCCAGGGTTTTCTCATTTAATACTCCAATCATCAAAAAAATGCCTTTGATTGACCGATTGATTTCATTCGCATATAATTTGACATCGTTGGGGAAGTGCTGGAATTGGCAGACAGGCGTGACTTAGGATCACGTGCCGCAAGGCGTGAGGGTTCAAGTCCCTCCTTCCCCATAAAAATTATTATGTGAGGTAACGTATTTTGAAAATTGACACAAAAGAATTGAAAGACCATCGTCTTGAAGCTGTTATTGAGATGGACCCGGATAGTTTCCAGGAAGAGAAAAGTATCGCGGCCAAAAAAATTTCAAAAAATTCCAAGATACCGGGATTCCGGCCTGGTAAAGCTCCTTATAATGTCGTTCAGAGAATATATGGGGAAGAATTTATTGAAGAACAGGCAATTGAAAACTCAATTAATAAAATTTTCAGGGAGTTTATTGAGCAATCTGAAATACATCCCTATGGCCCAGGGAAGCTGGTTGAGATAATTTCCAAAGATCCGCCCAAATTTCGCTTTATCATACCGTTGCAACCGATTATCAATATTGGAGAATACGCTTCAATCAGGCATCCCTACAAACTGCCAAAGGTAAAAGATGAAGAAATAAATAAGGTAATTGAAGAAATTCGTCTAAATTATTCAACTGCAGAGGAAGTGGATCGGAAATCTGAAACAGGCGACCTTGTTTCCATGAAAATCAATGCGGAGCTCCACAAACCGAATGCGGAGCAGGATGCACAGATCTTGAAGAGTACTCCCCACCAAGTCGTTATCGGTGAGTATAGCAGTGAAGACAGCTTTCCCTTTCCAGGGTTTTCCGAAAAAGTCAAAGGCGCAGGTTCTGGAGATACGGTGGATTTCACTTATAAATATCCCAAGGAATCAAAATTTGAAAATCTTCGGAATAAAGAGGTGAAGTTTACAATTTCTGTTGATAATGTGAAAAAACTAATCAAGCCAGATCTTAATGATGAATTTGCAAAAAATGTCGGTTTTGAAACATTGGATGAGCTAATGGAATCAGTAAAGGATCAGCTAAAGACTGCCCGAATGAATGAGTACGACAACCAGTACTATGATGAGGTGCTGGAAATAATTATTAAAAAAGCGGAAATAAAATTTCCCCCCGAAATGCTAGAGGATGAAATTGCGGACATAATAAAGAATTTTGAGCAGGATTTATCTGACAGAAATCTTGACCTAGATACGTACCTAAAATTGAATAAGAGGGAACGGGAAGAGTTTATAGAAAAAGAAATAAAGCCTACAGCAAAAAAACGATTGGAACAGGCTCTTGTAATTGAAGAGATCAGCCGCCAGGAAAATATAGAGCTTGATCAAGCAGAACTTCAAAAAGAATATACCCGCCAGTTTGCTCAAATGCGCTCATCACCGAATTTCGACCAGCTCAGGAAGGAATTCACAACAAAAAAATTATCCGATGCCCTTGTGATGCAGTCCGCTACCCGTTTAATGAACCGGCGTACATTAGAGAGGATAAAGAAAATCGACAGCGGGGAAGCAGAAAAATAATCTAAAATTTCAGAAAACAAAGATGAAAAAGAAACTGAAACAGAGGAAAAAAATTCAAATAAAAATATAATAAAAAATAATTAAAATATTTTAGAAAAAATATTTATAAAGGAATATAAATGCAAGAATTTACTAACGCAGTTGTGCCAATGGTTATTGAGACTTCAGGGAGAGGGGAAAGAGCTTATGATATTTACTCCCTTTTATTGAAGGAACGCATTATCTTCGTCGGCACACCAATTGATGACCAAATCGCAAACCTGATTGTCGCCCAGCTCTTATATTTGAGCAGGGAAGACTCAGACCGGGAAATATCCATGTACATTAATTCACCAGGCGGCCAGATATATGCGGGCCTGGCGATTTACGACACCATGCGTATGATCCCTAACAACATAAGCACCGTAGCCGTTGGCGTTACCGCATCATTCGGTACGGTACTTTTGGCGGCTGGCACGAAGGGACAGCGTTATGCACTGCCCCATGCAACCATTCATATGCACCAGCCTTTAGGCGGTGCGCAGGGACAGGCATCGGATATTGAGATTCAGGCGAAGGAAATCATACGGCTGAAGGAAAGACTTAACCAGATTCTCTCTGATAGCACGGGGCAAAATGTCGATGTTATCGAACGGGATACAGAACGCGATTTTTATATGAACGCTGAGCAGGCGGTTGAATACGGCCTGGTTGATAAAATCCTTACACCCCCAGAAAAAAAATAATTCCTGATATAAAAGCCAAAATACCGGATGACAAAAACTGTTATCCGGTTTTTATGAGGAAACATGCCCAAAATAAATAATCGAAAAATCAAAGCAGTTATTCTGGATATGGATGGTGTTCTCTGGAGGGAAAATACACCTCTGGCTGATTTAACAGCAGTTTTCAACCAATTTTCGAATAAGGGCATTCCTGTGACACTTGCCACAAATAACGGTACCAATACACCTGATCAATATGTCAATAAGCTGAAAAAATTCGGGGTTCAAATTAATCCCGAACAGGTCGTGACTTCATCTATGGCTACCGCATTCCTTGTAAAAAAGGAATTCCCTAATGGCGGACCTGTTTATATGATGGGTTCAGATGCGTTGAAGACCAACCTTGAGGAAGAGGGGTTCTACCACTCAGTGAGTGATCCTCAAGCAGTTGTTGCCGGACTAAAATGGGAATTTGATTACCAAACGATCAAAGAAACATCTTTGGTCATACAGCGCGGCATTCCTTTTTATTACACCAATCCTGACCCCACATATCCTTCCCCGGAAGGACAGGTCCCTGGAGCAGGCACTCTGCTTGCAGCACTTGAATCCGCTTCTGGAATAAAAGCAAAGATTGCTGGCAAGCCTCAGCCCTATCTGTTCGAAGTTTCTATGGAACGAATGGGATCACTACCTGAAGAAACTGCGGTAATCGGGGACCGTATCAGTACAGATATTCTTGGCGGTTATAATGCCGGGTGTTTGACTGTTTTTGTTTTATCTGGAATTAATTCAATGGAAGACCTTGAGAATTTGGAAATACGACCAGATCTGATAATTGAAAACATAAACGATTTGTTTAGTTCTATATAAAGAATATTTATGAGGCATATATACGATCTATCTGAGACTGAAATCTATAAAATCCTTGAAGAAAAAGAACATAAAAATTATCGAAGCGATCAGATTTTGAGGGGGCTTTATCATCAGCTTTATTCAGTCTGGAACGAATTCACTACATTGCCCGAGCATTTGCGTGAGGAATTAGACAGGGAATTCTCTATACGAACAATCAGACCTGCCGAACGCCTTTTTTCCACAGATCAGTTATCTGAAAAGACTTTGTTTGAGCTCGAAGATGGAAATATTATCGAAACCGTCCTGCTGCATTCCGATGACAGAAACACCTTATGCATTTCGACACAGGTAGGATGCGCTGTAAACTGCGCTTTTTGCGCAACCGGAGGTCTCGGCTTTAGAAGAAACCTCACCGTGGGCGAGATCATCGAACAGGTCATATTTGCCATTGAAAATCTGGAAAAACGAGAACAAACGCTCACGAACATCGTTTTTATGGGAATGGGCGAGCCATTTCTTAATTATGAGAATACAATTGAAGCAATCCGCCGCATCAATGATCCAAAGGGATTGAATATCGGAGCTCGCAGGATAACGGTTTCTACCATCGGGATTGCCGAAAAAATCACCGCTTTTGCCCAGGAAGGCTTGCAAGTCAATCTTGCTGTATCGCTGCACGCATCGAATGACCATTTGCGAAATTTATTGATACCTGTTTCAAAAAGATATCCGCTAAATGACCTGATTCAGGCATGCGAATATTATTTCAAATTAACCAGAAGAAGAATTACATTTGAATATGTGATGATTAAATGCGTGAACGATTCTTCGGAAGATGCCTTACAGCTCTCCTATCTTCTTAGAGATTTAACCTGCCATGTTAATCTAATACCCCTCAATCCGACCGATCGTTTTTCTGGCATTTCGCCTGACCAGCCTGTAATTGAGGATTTTGGTAAAATCCTGATCAATCAGGGAATTCCGGTCTCTGTTAGACAAAGTCTCGGCGGTGAAATAAAGGCGGGTTGTGGACAGTTGACAGGTTCAAAACCATTTCAATAATCAAGAGGTTAGATGCAGAATTTAGCAGAAGAATTTAAATCTCTCCGTGAAAGAGTTAACCAGCTCATGGAGCATCTTTGACTGGGATGCCAAAATCAGTCAATTGGAAAAACTTGTTAAAAAGTCAGAACAGCCCAATTTCTGGGAGGACAATAAATCGGCGCAGTTCACAATGAAACAGATCGCTGAACTGCGACAGGAAATTGAGAGCTGGACAGGAGTAAAGAAAAAGATATCCGACCTGATTGATCTGGCCGAAACAGCAGATCCCAGTTTCCAGAATGAGCTGGAAGTTGAATTATCACAACTCAAAAAGATCGTAAGCAATCTAGAGCTTTCCACATTATTATCCGGACCCTATGATTCTGGCAGTGCACTACTATCGATAAATGCAGGGGCAGGAGGAACAGACGCCCAGGATTGGGGAGAAATGCTTCTGCGGATGTATTTAAGGTGGGCGGAGTCGAAGGATTACAGGACAGAAGTAATTGATAAATCTGATGGAGAAGAAGCGGGAATCAAGAGTGCAACAGTATTAATTGAGGGACCTTACGCATATGGCTATCTTCGGCCGGAAAAAGGAGTCCATCGGCTTGTCCGCCTGTCTCCATTTGATGCCGCTCACCGACGCCATACATCCTTTGTGCAGGTTGAAGTGCTCCCTGAGGTTGCATCTGAAGATCCAAATGTGGAGATTAATCCGGATGACCTTGAAATTGAGATATTTAAATCATCCGGAGCGGGGGGGCAAAATGTACAGAAAAATGCGACTGCAGTGCGTATCACACACCGACCCACCGGTATAACTGTCTCCTGTCAGAATGAACGATCCCAGGTACAAAACCGGGAAAATGCCATGAAGGTGCTGCGCGGCCGCCTTTATGATCTTAAACTCCAGCAACAAGAAGAAGAAATTTCAAAACTGCGAGGAGAATACCAGAAGGCGGAATGGGGAAGCCAAATCCGTTCCTATGTAATGCATCCTTACCAGTTGGTAAAGGATCACCGTACTGATCATGAAAAAGGAAACATTCAGTCCGTTCTGGATGGTGACATTGATGAATTTATTGAGGCCTACCTGAAGCAGAAATAATCAGGGATTTTGTTTTAGAATTAATCCAACCTCTTCGCCAGATCAAACAAATTCATATCCAGCTGTTTTTTCTTACCAACCACTTCTTCTAAAGGCGTGGCCTGTACCTCGCCATGGTTCCATCCAATAAGAACTCCAAATCCACCATGCTCAATGGCATCCGTGGCACCCGCGCCCAAGCGACTTCCAAGAACGCGGTCAGAAGCGCTTGGTGTACCGCCCCTCTGGATGTGACCTAAAACTGTGATGCGCAGCGCAAAACCGATTCGCTCCTCATGTTTTTGGAAATATTCGCCAAGCCTGGCAGCATTGTATTTTGCACCCTCCGCCACAACAACAATTGCGTGTGATTTTCCGCGTTCATAGGCCCTACTGAGCACATGGGCAATTTCTTCAGGATCGCTTTCCACTTCAGGAACGACCACTGCCTCCGCACCTCCAGCAATCGCTGACATGAGTGCAAGATAACCACAATTTCTACCCATGACTTCCACCAGGAAAGCCCTCTGATGTGAAGAACCGGTGACTTTCAATCGGTCAATTGCCTCGATTGAGATATTGAGAGCTGTATCTACCCCGATTGTGATCTCTGAACCAACCAGATCATTATCAATTGTTGATGCAACGCCTACTACAGGAAAACCAAGCTGGTGTAACCGAAAACTCCCGGTTTGGGAACCATTTCCTCCAATAACAACCAGCGCTTCAATCCCATTCTCATTTAAAGACCGGATCCCCTTTCTCCGGCCTACTTCTGTTTTAAATTCTTCACACCGGGCACTGCCCAATATTGTCCCGCCTCTTTGGATGATGCCGCCCACATCCCTGTGTCCGAGAGGAATCATTCTGCCTTCAATCAGGCCTTCATATCCCTCTTTTATTCCAAATACTTCCCAACCCTTCTGGATTCCGGTACGTGTAACAGCGCGGATGGCCGCATTCATCCCGGGGGCATCGCCCCCACTCGTCAAAACAGCTATGCGTTTCATAACTCTTCCAATATGATTTCTTTATAATTTTATCGGACAAATTGCCGGTTTTTTATTTATCGAATGTTAGAATTTCCTTTTAAACATTTAATTATAGGAGAAGAATTATGCCATTGGTATCCTGTGAAACACTTTCATTATTTATAGAAACCGCTTTTTTAAGGGTTGGTGTCCCTGAAAGTGATGCCAGAATATGTGCGGACATTTTAATTACATCCGATTTAAGGGGAATAGAATCTCACGGCATTGGCCGCTTGAGAATGTATATTGACCGCATCTATGAAGGTTTAATTGATCCAATCGCAACGCCTCAAATAGTAAAGGAATCCCTAACAACCGCGGTGGTGGATGGAAATCATGGCATCGGTATGGTGATTGGGCATTACAGCATGAGTGTTGCCATCGCCAAGGCGAAAAAGTACGGAATGGGAGCAGTTGCTGTCCGCAACTCAACTCATTTTGGCATAGATGGGTACTATCCCTTGATGGCGGTAAGAAAAGGAATGATTGGCATGAGTTTTACCAATGCTCGCCCGTCTGTCGCCCCGACATTCAGTACACAGCCTTTGCTAGGCACAAACCCTATTGCCTTCGGAGCACCATCTGATGAGGATTTCCCGTTTCTATTTGATGCAGCGACATCTATCACACAGAGAGGAAAAATTGAGGTTCTAAACCGCAAAGATAAACCGCTCTCTGAGTGTTGGGTGATTGACAGCCAGGGCAGTCCAATCAGGGATGCTGACAAAATTCTAAAAAAATTACTGGATAAAGAAGCCGCTCTCCTGCCTTTGGGAGGCGTTGGAGAGGCCACAGGAGGACATAAGGGATACGGACTATCCGTTATAGTAGAAATCCTCTCGTCCAGCCTGCAAAGCGGTGCATTTTTATCCGCTCTTTCAGGCTTTGATGAAAAAGGAAGGCAAACCCGATTTCGTGTAGGCCACTTCTTTTTTGCATTAAATATTGAAAACTTCCTCCCTCTGGATGAATTCAAAAATAATTTGGGATTGCTTCTCCGGGAATTACGTTCTGCCAAAAAATCCCCTGGCGAAAAACGAATTTACACAGCTGGTGAAAAAGAATTTATCAATGAACAACGCATAAAGAAAGAAGGTGTTCAGATAAATGAAAACTTGGAGAAGGACCTTCATTATATTGAGGTCCTGTTAGATATGAAGCCATTCCAGTTTGGAAATAAAACCGATGATTAAAGGGATTATTTTTGATTTTGACGGACTTATCTGTGATACGGAAACTATTGAACTTGAAATCTGGCATGAAGTTTTTAATTCACACTGTTATGATTTTCCGCAGAAACAGTATTTAAAAACGATCGGTTCTATGGATACCCGGAATAATATTGAACATCTCTTTCACGATCTCGTAATTCCGGAAAAAGAAAAGATAATAATTCAAAGAGAGATGATTGCCAAATATGAAAAAAGGGTGAACCATCTACCACTTCGACCGGGAGTAATGGCTTTCCTTAGAGAAGCAAAAGAAATGGATTTAAAAATTGGCTTGGCCTCCAGTTCAGGGAAGGATTTTATTACCCACCATTTGAACAGACTTGACATTGGCGATTATTTCGATTGTACTTCTACCCGGGACGATGTACAAAGTGTGAAACCAGACCCTGAGTTATTTCTGCGCACACTTGACTGCCTTGGCTTATTTCCTGATGAAGCAGTTGCCCTGGAGGATTCGATTAATGGTGTAGAGGCTGCAAAACAGGCTGGAATTATTACAATTGCTGTTCCAAACCAAGTTACACAAGTGTTTGATTTCAGTAAAGCCGATTTATCAATAAATTCGTTGGAAAAAACCTCCGTAAAAACGCTAATCAGACAATTCGAATAAATAACATTAACATTTATTAATATTATTGAATTATCATAGCTATGGAAGATTATTGGTAATAAGCAGGTACGTTCTAAACATATGTATTACGAAGACTTAGAAAAGATCCTTCCCGAAAATTACGGTGTCGTAGAAAGGGAATTAATTAAAAATGCCTATGAGTTTGCAGAAAAGGTCCATAGGGGGCAGAAACGCGCCTCCGGAGAGCCCTACATAACCCACTGCGTTACCACAGCCTCAATTCTGGCAGAACTTCGTGTACCTCATGAAGTAGTCGCCGCGGCTCTTCTACATGATACGGTTGAAGACACAAACGTGTCAAAAGAAGAATTGGAGGAAAAATTCGGATATGAAATTTCCAAACTGGTCGACGGGGTAACCAAATTGACCAACTTGCCGCGCGTCTCCCGAGTCGGTCATGATTCAGCAATCGCAGAGATTAGTAATTCCGAAGTAATTGATGATAGCGAAACCTATTTGATTAAAGACGATCTTAAAAAAAGCCGCAAAAAGGATCTGGCAACAGAAACGCTTAGAAAAACCCTGATGGCCATGGGGGATGATGTGCGAGTGGTGCTTATTAAATTAGCTGACCGGCTCCACAATATGCGCACGCTCAGCCATATTCCTGAAGAAAAAAGACAAAGAATCGCCAAGGAAACCATGGAAATCTTCGCTCCCCTAGCTAACAGATTGGGCATCTGGCAGATTAAATGGGAGCTGGAAGACCTGGCTTTCCGTTATCTAGAACCGGAAAAATACAATGAAATTGCGAAAAAACTCGCAAACCGCAGGATAAACCGGGAACAGGAAGTATCAAATATTATCAAGGAGCTGAATAAAGTGCTTTCCGAGAGTGGCATAAAAGCGGATATTTCTGGCAGAACAAAACACATCTATTCGATTTACCAAAAGATGATTCAGAAGGAAAAAGCTTTTGATATGGTGATGGACCTGAGGGGGGTGCGCCTGATTGTCAAGGACATCCCTGCCTGTTATGCGGCGCTGGGAACCATCCATACGCATTGGCGACCGATCCCGGGTGAATTTGACGATTACATTGCAGCTCCTAAGGATAATTTCTACCAATCTCTGCATACGGCGGTGATTTATTCAGATGGAAAACCGCTGGAGGTGCAGATACGCACGGAAGAAATGCACCAGAATGCGGAATACGGCATCGCAGCACACTGGCTATATAAGGAACATGGCGGGCAGGATGACCAATACCAGCAGCGCATCAACTGGCTGCGGAAGCTGATGGAATGGCGGAAAGATGTGGAAGACGCACAGGAGTTTGTGGAAGGTGTTAAAAGCGATGTTTTTGAGGATCGCGTGTACGTTTTCACTCCCCGGGGAGACATCATTGACTTGTCCAGCGGTTCAACGCCGATCGATTTTGCATATGCTGTCCACACAGAAGTGGGAAACCGGTGCCGTGGCGCTAAAATAAATGGAAAGCTTGTGTCCCTAGATTACAAACTAAAAACAGGGGATCAGGTAGAGATTCTAACAGCGAAAAAGGGCGGTCCCTCAAGAGATTGGCTGAATATCCATCTCGGTCTGGTTAACACACAGCGTGCGCGATCCAAAATACGCCAATGGTTCAAGAAACAAGATCGGGATCAGAACCTGTCCCATGGCAGAGAGATACTTGAAAAGGAACTAAAACGCCTGGGAATTGTGGATCTGGATATTGAAGATCTAGCTAAATCATTTTCCTACAAAAATACCGATGATTTTTATGTAGCTCTCGGAACCGGTGATATTGCCATGGGGAAAGTAGTTAATCAAATACAGGAGGTGGAAGAGGTTGAAGATCCCCTCTTCACTCCAAAACCCGTTGCCTTAGAACGGAAGGACAGCGAATCGGTTGAGGTGCTTGGCCTTAAAGGCATTCTTACGAATATAGCAAAATGCTGCAATCCCGCACCAGGTGATGATATCGTCGGGTACATTACAAGAGGGCGCGGCGCAACCATCCACCGCATTGACTGCCCTAATGTTCTTCGTATCCGTGACAAGGAGCGCATCGTAAAGGTGAGTTGGGGTGAAGCAAAGCGCACCTTTCCCGTTATGGTGCAGATTAAGGCTTATGACAGGCAGGGATTGATGAGAGATATTTCTACTGTATTAGGTAACGAGGGCGTGAATATGAGAGATATTAACGTTAATATCGCCAACAACCTTGCAACCATCAACTTGATACTCGATATCAGGGATATCAGCCAGCTAAGCCGTCTGCTTACCATTATAGAATCTCTTCCAAATGTGATGAAGGCATATCGGGTAAAGCCGGGATAAAAAGAACGGTTCAACTCTATTGTGAACCGCTCTTTTCTTATTTAATTATTTATCGTAATCGCTACCAGGTCTTTAACCTGCAATTTTCCAGAAAAATCAGGCATAACCGCACGAAGGCCGCCTTCTTTCTGAAATGCGACGATACAGCCACTGCAGCTTGAAAGTTCATCTGCGGTCACCTCAGCAGAATAATCATCAGCAGCAATCATTATCAGGCTTGTGTAATCGCTCATGCCTGATTCTGACAGAAGATCAGCAAAAGCAATACCTTCATAGATAGTTGTTTCGCCATCTTTATCTGTATAATCCGTTTGTGATTGGGGCATTGCTCTCAAATCTTCTTCCGTATAGGAAACTTCTGCTGCCGATCCTGATAAAGTGAGCGCTGTTTCATTTACTGCTTCCAGTGTTTCTGCCGGGTTTGCCGTCGGAACGCAAGCAGCCAGCAACAAAATATTTGCGAAGAAAAGACTCGCGGAAATTAAATTTTTATGTCTCATATTTTCTCCTTATTTGTTGTGTATTTCTATCGGTTTTCAAGATAAGAATGGATGCATTACGAGTAACAAACAAATCAATTTCTGTTGCATCCACGCCGCTTATTTTCATAAGAAAAGCAGCCGGAGAGGGCTGCTTGATTCTTGAATACATAATCCACAGCACATCTCCTTTCCAATGTGGGAGGCGCAAGCGTTTCCACTAGCACCCTGTCGGTCAGGCGTCCGTAACTTGTTGTTTTAGGTCGCAAGACTCGAAGATGCGTATCTTTAATGATTATAACCTAGGGAATCATCAAATGATTGCTAATAAATTATAGGTATAATATATCGGTTTCATACAAAAAGGATAGCTTATTCTTAAAACCAATGGTAAGAATATGGTAAAACAAAAATTTCTGCCGATCGTTGCAATTATTATCTTATTAATTGGGATCGCCGCTACAATTTACGTTAATTCAAATCAAGTTGACTCAACTGTAATCAATATCAACGGCGAAGAATTCTCTCTGGATCAATTATTAAAATTAGGGGAAGAAAGGAGTATTGAACCGGAGTCTGGTGGGTTAGAATCTGGTATCGCGCTGGATCACCTTATCACCTATATCGAAATTTCAAAACCGGAAAGTATGAAGTACACGCTGATCGGCGCGGATGGTTATCAAAAAACTGTGATGTGGACAAATATGCAAAACGGAATCTTGACCAATAAAGGAGATGCTGTCTTCTCCGATCTACCCAAGGCATTCAATGTCAAAAAAATTGTAGAAATAAAGGTGGAATAAAAAAATGGGAAAAAAGAAATTGTTTGCGGGAATTCTCGTGTTCGGATCATTGTGGGGATTCTCAGAATGCGTCATTGGTTCAATACTGAGAAAAGCAGATCTGCCCGCCGGAGCAATTATGACCGGCATATTCGCCTTCGGTTTGATGGCGGCCAGCAGAATGTTTTATAAAACAAGAGGAATGCAGCTTGGCATGGGTTTGGTAGCCGGTTTGTTGCGGTTTTTTAATCCGCTTGGTGATTGCTTCCTTTGTTCGGCAATCGCAATCATGGCAGAGGGTTTGCTTTTTGAAATCATCTGGTATGGCGTGCCGTTTGCGCACAACGAAATTAAATATCTAACCAATAAAATCAGCCTGGGTGTTATGACTTCCTATGGAATTTACGTGATGGGCTATATCATTACACAAATACTTACTCCGGCTTTCACTTCCGCCGGATTCTTTATTAATAACCTTTTAGGATTCATTCCACAAATCCTTGCCAGTGGGCTTTTAGCCGCTATGATTGGTGGCGTGATGGCACCCATCATTTTTTCACTAAGGAATGTTGAAATATCAAGAGTAAAAAACCGGGTATATTACCCTTTGACTTTGGTTATTTCAGCCATATGCTGGTTTATTGTCATAGTAAATTCTCCGGGAATTCCTGGTATATAAAAAGTTCTTTTTAAGAATGATTAAATGATCTTTTAGAGAGGTCATCCCAAGAATTCAAAATTCTCACTTCGGACAGCACACTACGAAAGAAAAACACAAATATTACATTTTTTCTTATTTGTTAAATTCATGCATAATGATGCAGAATTAGGTGTTAGATAGCAAATGAAAAAGAGACTGGCCATTTTTCAGACAGCCACTTTTCTATATAAATGCCCAAATGCAGATCAATGATGAAAAAGCCCCTTTTCGGGGCTTCTCAGGCTGGGGGTGAAGGATTCGAACC
This sequence comes from uncultured Pelolinea sp., assembly GCA_964412705.1. GTDB lineage: Bacteria > Chloroflexota > Anaerolineae > Anaerolineales > Anaerolineaceae > Pelolinea. The sequence goes on from CAYPPV010000002.1 coordinate 15,573, forward strand.
TCCATAAACAGATTCAGAGTCTGCTGTCCTGCCGTTAGACGAACCCCCAACGGGCTCGCGCGAATTATTTTACCAAATTTTTCATTCTTTCAACAGAGCCGCCGCGTTTTTCATTCGCTCCAGCGCTTTCTCTCTGCCCAGCACTACCAGGCTCTCATATAGGGGTGGAGTCACGCGTTGACCGGATACGGCTTCGCGTATAAAGCTCAACAGCTGACCCGGGTTAAGGCCTCTCTCATCCATGTAAATCTGGATGCGTTCTTCCAGCTTCTGCACGGTCCATTCTTCAATTTCCTCAAAAATTTCCGCGATATCTTCCGCAACTTCAAGGGATTTCTCCCGGTCCATGTCCTTGATAACAAGCGCTTCCGCAACCAGATCAATATGATCGGTGAATAGGAAGCAGCATTTATCCACCGAGTCGTCCAGTGTGGTGATTCGGTTACGTATAGCAGGGATAATAGCTTTTAGTTTTTCTCTATCAGGGTTTATTCCTTTCTTTAAAAAGAAAGGATAAATTCGCTCCGCCAGTTCAATTTCAGGCAGGTTATTGATGTGGAGTTTGTTGAAATGGTCCAGCTTGGAAAAATTGATGGCGGCTGGAGAAGGGTTGAGTTTTTCCAGGGAAAATTTCTCAATCATTTCCGGCATGGTGAAGAACTCCGTGCGGTCATCGTAGCTCCAGCCCATCAAAACCGTCCAGTTATTAACTGCTTCGGGTAGGTAACCCAAGTCTCTTAAATCCCTGATGAAGATGGAATAGCCGTCCTTGCTGAGCTGGGCGGCCTCGCGCTTGCTCATCTTGCCCTTCCCGCTCGGTTTGAGAAAAACGGATAGGTGCACCCACTCCGGCTCTACCCATCCAAACGCGCGCCATATGAGCGCATGCAGGTGAGAAGTCGGCAACCATTCTGAACCGCGTATAACATGGGTGATTTTCATTAAGTGATCATCCACAATCGCCGCCAAGTGGTAGAGTGCCCAGCCGTCGGATTTAACAAGGATGAAATCATCCAGGTTCTTGTTTTCAAATTCAATCTCACCTCGAAGAAGATCATGCACGACGGTGGTACCGTCTTTGGGGGATTTAAAGCGGATGACATGCTTCTCGCCTTTTTTTACCCGTTCCCGGGCTACTTCCGGCGAAAGCCGCCTGCAAAGGCCGTCGTAGTGCGGATCCTCTTTCCGATTTTGCTTCTCCTTCCTCACTTTTGCCAGACGCTCAGGCGAGCAGAAACAAGGGTAGGCATGCCCTTTTTCTACCAGCTCATCCGCATACTTTAGGTAAATTTCCTTTCGTTCGGACTGCTTGTATGGCCCGTACGGTCCGCCTACATGCGGCCCCTCATCCCACTCAATCCCCAGCCAGTGTAGGCTGCTGATCAATTCCTCCTCGGCCCCTGGCACGTATCGCTTGCGATCTGTATCTTCTATGCGCAGGATGAACTTCCCGCCAGTTTTGCGTGCAATCAGATAATCATATAGTGCGGTGCGGGCGGAACCCAGATGTACATGCCCGGTTGGTGACGGGGCAAAGCGTACGCGTACGGGCTTCATTTCAGACATACATCTCCTCTTTAAGCGATATTTCCTTTTCTCAGATTAACACTCTCCACCAGCCCAATTCCTATGACCGAGCTGAGTAGGGAGCTGCCGCCATAGCTCATAAACGGCAGCGGCAGGCCGGAAACTGGCACCACGTTCAGGTTAACACCAATGTTCACAGCTGCTTGAAAGAAAAGCATCGACGCGTAACTGTATGCAATCAATGAGCCGTACATGTCGCTGGCATTCCTGCCGGCCTGGATGCACCGTAGGATAATAAATGCAAGAAGACCGATAATGAACAACGATCCTACAAATCCGAACTCTTCTGCCATGGCAGAGAAGATAAAGTCTGTATGCCGCACCTTCAGGAAGCGCAGCTGAACCTGTGTACCCTGCCCGTAGCCCTGTCCAAACCACCCTCCCGAACCTATGGTGATGAGCGCCTGCTCTACATTGTATGTCTCTCCATGACGGGCTTCCGGATCAGGGAAAAGGAAATTAATCACTCGCGCCCGCTGATAATCCTCTAGGAGAGGAAAAGCAGCTGCCATCAGTATAAGCCCCAGGATGACCATCAGCGCCAGATATTTAAGCGGCAAGCCGCATATCCACAGCAGGGAGAACCAGATAACCATGATTACAATGGATGTGCTGAGATTCGGCTGCAGGAGAATCCAGATGACAACGCCTGCGGTCAGGAGAAAGCTCTGCAGGATCCATTTTATATCACGCGGCTTATCATAGTTCTTCGCAAAGTAATCTGCAAGTACCATAATCATCAAAATTTTAACGATCTCCGAAGGCTGGATGAGGATTACACCCGTATCCAGCCAGCGTGCGGAACCAAAGCGTGCCTGCCCGACGATGTAAATAATCAGCAGTGAAACCACAGCGAAAATGTACATGAAGCGGGCAAGCGATCCCCAATAATGGTAATCAATAGCCGCCATCCCCAGCATCAGAACAATGCCTGCAATCAGGAAAATCGGCTGCCTGGCCACCTGCTCCGCAAGCACCTCATTCCCGGCAATGGCTGAGTTCATCATCATCACGCCAAAAATGCTCAGGAAAAGGGCAGCTCCAAACAGCCAGAAATCAAAATTTCGCCATTCAACACGCTTCATCATATGCGTATTCTAACCTTAACGCTTCCCGCCAAAGGGCTTCAAAGGAATCTCCGCGATCAGGCACTGTTCGCGCCCTTCATGCGTCATAGAAATCTTCGCGGAATCTGTGTCAATGGATACATGATTGGAAATAGCCTTTAGAAGATCATCTTTCAATTTTTCCATAGTCGCCGGGTTAATATCCGTGCGGTCGTGAATTAGCACCAGTTTCAGTCTTTCCTTCGCTTCGTCTGCGCTTGATTTCTTGCCGGTGATTTTTGCCAGCCAGTCGCTCATTTTAATTCCCTCCTCCGAATGCACGCGTGATCTTATGGAAAAAATCATCTCTGTATTCCAGATCTATAAGGTGAACTTCATCCCCCATCATACGCCTTGCAATGTTGCGAAACACTTGCCCCGCTCTGGATTTTGTTTCCAGAACAACAGGTTTGCCGATATTGGTGCTGATGATAACCAGCTCATCCTCAGGGATAATCCCTAACAGGTTCACAGCCAGCAGTTCAACCATATCGTCCGCATTAAGCATCTCACCTCTTTTCACCATCTGCGGGTTCAGCCTGTTAATAATCAACTTTGCTGGTCCCTTTTGTTCTGCCTCGATGATACCGATAATGCGGTCTGCATCCCGTACCGCAGAAACATCCGGGTTTGTGATGACCATTACCTCATCCGCTGGCGCAACAGCATTGCGGAATCCTCGTTCTATACCAGCTGGTGAGTCGATCAATACCCAGTCAAATTCATCGCGCAGTTCATCACATACGTGAATCATATCTGAGGGGGATACGGCATTCTTGTCTCTTGTTTGTGCAGCCGGAATCAGGAAAAGTTCGTTGAACCTTTTATCCCGTATCATAGCCTGCATTATGCGGCATCGCTCTTCAACTACATCCACCAGGTCATAAACAATGCGGTTCTCCAGTCCAAGCACGACATCCAGATTGCGAAGGCCGATGTCGCTGTCTATGCAAACCACTTTCTGTCCCAGGTCTGCCAGCGCAACAGCCAGATTGGCTGTTGCCGTGGTTTTTCCTACCCCTCCTTTTCCAGATGTGATGGTTATGATTTTCGCCGTCATGAATTTCTCATCTCTCTCCAGTCGGTAATTATAAGTTTTGAATTTTTTAGATAAATACGTTTTGGTGATTTTTTTATTTTATCTAAAAAATAATGATCGATATTGTCGATATTGGCTATGCGTATATTTTTGGAATTAATTTCCATCGCGCAAATTTCAGCCTCTTTAGACCCGTCGATTCCTGCTTGCACAGCGCCGCGGATTTTTCCCCAGACATATACAGATCCGCCTGCCAAAACTTCTCCACCCGGGTTGATATCTCCATCTACAATCACATGGCCCGGGTATTTTACGGAAACACCCGACCGAACTGTCTTCCTGATAAGCACAGCTGCTTCACCGCCCGACAGGGCAGTGCCAATTCCATTCCTGTCCTGCTTCAGGATCTGCTTTTCTGTTGAAAAGCCCAGCGATTCCGAAACAGCCTGGGTCATGGCGGATTTTCCTAGTACAGCAAATAAGCTGACACCCCTCTCAGAGAGACAGTCCCGCAGTTGCCCCAGCTCAGACGCATGGACTTCCCTTTCCCCTACATCAATGGCAATTTTCGCTCCCTTGAAGAAATCACTTTTATCATCAATCTGTTCCAAAAGGGTTTCGCTCGCCTTTTCCCAGCTTCCGGCTCCTATGGAAATCAGCAGCCCCTCTCTGAAACCCTTTATCGGAAGTCGGTTTTTCATCTTATCTGCCACCATAAATTATTCTTCCATGAACTCCGGCTGGCCCTCATCAATTGCCTTAAGTTCAAAATAAGCCTCCATGATGCGCCGTACGATAGGCGCTGCTACGCTGGCTCCTTCACCACCGTTGTAAACAAAGGCCACCACAGCGATTTCTGGGTCCTCATAGGGGCCATATCCCACATACCAAGCATGAGTAGGCCAGTTGCCAGGCTGGCAGAGATTCTTTTCCTGGGCTACATTATCGCAGTATTCCGCAGTACCTGTTTTCCCTGCCGTTTGTATTTCTTCACCATTTATAATGAAATCTTTGAATATGCGTTCTGCAGTTCCTTCTGTTACTACCATACGCATTCCCTGTTGGGTCAGGTCTACCACCCAGGGTTCCACAGTCTTCTTTTCCTCTGTAATAATCCCGTTTTCGTCAAACACACCAATCAGCGGATCACGGGTGATGTCCCATTTCACTTGTGGATCAAATGGCTTAATTACATTACCCTCCGCATCCTGTATCTCATGCACTAATGTTGGCTGCATGTAAACACCGTCATTTGCAACAATAGCAGCAGACACGAGTACCTGGAGAGGTGTCGAAAGCACAAATCCCTGTCCCATGGCTGCAATATAGGTGTCTCCCTGCGACCAGTTTTCGCCCAGCGTAATGCGTTTCCAGGCTGAGGTGGGAACAAGCCCCTCTGCTTCACCTGGCAGTTCTATACCAGTTTTTTGCCCATATCCCAGCGCTTTGGCGTACTCAGCCATGCGGTCAATGCCCAAACCTTGAGGAACTTCTCCCGGATACCCGCCGCCAATCTTGTAAAAATAAATATCGCAGGATAGTGCGATTCCGCGCAGGTAGCTAACACGGCCATGACCCAGCTCATCATAACAAACATAATCCCTTGGTGTACCAGGATCATTGGGAGCATATTTCTCTGTTACGGTGATCTTCCCTGGGCATTCTACGCTCTGCGTGGGCGGCAGAACACCCTCATTCATCGCCCCTATGGCGGTTGCCAGCTTGTAAACTGAACCTGGCGGATGTTCTGCGCTGATGGCATGATTGAAAAGTGGTCGGTTTGGATCATGGCTTAGCTGTTCGTAATAATAGGCAGGGATAAAGCGCGCCATACGGTTGTTTTCAAAGGTTGGATAGCTGACTAGTGCAAGGATTTCACCAGTCTTGGGATTCATCGCGATGGCCACGCCATTTGAAGACCGGATTTCATTGAAATAGCGGTTCCACCATTCAATCTCACCCACAAGCGCGCCCTTGGCTGCAGACTGCAGCCTTGTGTCTATGCTGAGGACAAGGTTGTTGCCCGGTACCGGATCCACCGGCGGTTCGAGGTCTCGCAGCTGCTGGCCGGCCACATCTACCTCTACAACGCGCAAGCCATTCTTTCCTCCCAGCACATCGTTCAGGGATGCTTCTACCCCTGCATATCCGACCTTATCCCTGTTGGGGACAAATCCTAGTTCACGGTATTCCTCCTCCAGACCAGCGGGAATAGGCCCGAGGAATCCTATTATCTCTGCGGTAAGTTCTCCCGTCGGGTACTCACGGATTGATTCAATTTCTATATCCACTCCCGGCCAATCAGTAGAATTCTCACTTACCATCATCGCAGTTTTTTCATCGACATCGCAGGCGACACGAACAGGCCTGTATGGGGCGTTGGTATCCGCAATAACCACTATCTCCGTAATCCCGAAATCTGTTTGGCAGGGTGTGAACAACCTTACAGTTTCTTCATTCATGATCCCGTTAGAAACGGGCACATCAATTAGTTGGGATAATTCGCGGTATATTTGCAGAATTGCCCCAGGCAAAGGCGTTTCGGTTGGATCCCCGGGTAGTTCAGCCGGTGTAATGGTTACATTGAAAGAAGCTGCATTCCTGGCAAGCACAACGCCATTTCGGTCAAAAATAATTCCCCGTTCTGTCGGTATGCTGATTTCGGTTGTTCGGTTCTCCTCAGCCTGGGCGATGTATACACTGCTCTCCAGAATCTGAATATTGAATAGCCGCAGCACATAGTATCCGAAGATGAATGCGATCAAGATATACAGTACCCGAATGCGCCAGTCCTCGAATTGGGTTAATTTGTTTGAACGATTAATCATAAACTTCCTCTCTCAAAATCCACCTTGCAAGATCGTTGATTAAGGAAAATACCGGAAATAGAAAGAGGAAGTTTAATAGCAGCGAAGGCATTGTAACACTTCTAAGACCTTCCATTAATCCAATTTCCAGACCCTTAAACTGCAGAATCAGAATGGAAAAAAGATGCTGAAAAATTGTTCCAACCGCAACTACCGCTATCATGGATAAAATTGGCGATTGCCAAAGTCGGCTCTGTATACCGCGAGCAAGAAAAGCCGTAAATAAATATGGTACAAGCGGTGCTGGAAAAGGAACGGCAGACGCAAAAGAAATCAGCAGTCCGCCGATCAAAGCCCATACGTAAACTCCGGAACCTTTTTCCCGGATGCCCCAGGCAGCGATGGCGATCAGGATGATGTCAGCAGAACCGCTTAAAAGCGTGATCCTGCTGATGGCGGTCATCTGCAAAACAGAAAGTATAAGCATAACGGGAATAGAAATAAACTGAATAGGCATTATGGCAAAGGTGTTGGAATAAGAGGGTTAATATTGATTGTTTGAAAATTGGCAATGACAAGTACTGCCCGCAGTGAGTCAAAATCCACTGTGGGCTGGATCAGGGCAGTCTGGAATAGTTCCGTTTCTGTTTTTTCAATTTCCTGTATCTGCCCGACCACCACATCGGCCGGAAAGTTTCCGCCCAGACCAGAAGTGAGCAGGATTTCTCCAGGATCAAGATTAATGTTCTGGGCAACCATCTCCAGGCGAATTTCACCATTCAGTGATCCGGAAACCTGCGCGTCTTCGCTTCGGTTTTGAAGTCGGACATTCACAACCGATCCGGGATCAGTAATCAGCTGCACTCTCGCCGCGCTGGCAGTGACAGCATCTACCCTGCCAACCAGCCCCTGCTGGGTCACTACAGGCATTCCGTGTTGGATGCCATCATCTGAACCGTGGTCAAGGATGATGTAATGCAGAAAGGGGCTTGGATCCCGACCGATTACGGCTGCAGCGATATATTCATCCTGTGGCCTAGACCTTGCGAAATCCAGCAGGGAGTAAAGTACTTCCGCTTCCCGAAGCTGTTCCTGCAGTTGGATCACTTGGCTCTGCAGGCCGGAAACCTCATCCTCCAGCTGTGCATTCTTCTGCAGGAGCTCAGTTACATCCCGTGGTAATGTAAAGAAGTCATATACAGCCATAGCCCTCTGGGACATCCAGCGCTGTGCGGATACAAATGGATCCATCACTACACCCAGGAATGAGCGCAGAAAACCGCTCAGAGCCAGGAGGATAACACCAACTAAGAGCAGCACAACCACAATATTCCGCAGTGTGCGCGAAGATACTGAATTCATAGGATTACTTAATTATGCCAAATGATTACGCCGGGCGCTGTTTGGAACGATCCGCATCCACCAGCAGTGTCTGGAATCGGTCAATGTCTTCCAGGACGATTCCTGCTCCTCTTGCAACACATGTCATGGGATCTTCTGCCAGCCAAACATGCATTTTAAGATCGGACGCCAGCCGCTGCGTTAAATTTTTAAGCTGAGAAGAGCCGCCTGCCAGGCATATGCCCGTATCCAGCAGGTCCGCTCCAATTTCCGGGGGCACCTCATCCAAGGCATCCTTGATTGTATCAAAGATAACCTGTAGTGAGGAATTCATCGCCTCGCGAATCTCAATTGAGGATACTTCCAGTGCTTCGGGCAGACCCGTTATTAGGTTTCTACCCCGCACTGTCATAGTCTCTTCGGTTTCAAGGGGGTATGCGGAGCCGATTTCTATCTTGACCTGTTCGGCCATCCGTTCTCCAATGAGAATATTATATCTGTTGCGAATGTAATTGATGATGTCCTGATCCAGCTCATCTCCGGCAACCCGCAGAGAGCGTGATACAACAATCCCTCCCATGGATGTTATTGCCACCTCAGTAGTGCCGCCGCCTATATCTACAATCATCGTACCTTGGACATCCGCCATCGGCAGGCCAGCCCCCAGGCTAGCTGCCATGGGCTCTTCGATTAGGTAAACTTCCCTGGCGCCAGCAGACATGGCTGCATCAAAAACTGCCCGCTTCTCCACTTCCGTCGCGCCGGAGGGAATTCCAATAACCGCCCGTGGGCGGGGCATGGGAACGATCGACTGTTG
>CAYPPV010000003.1:0-22702 GCA_964412705.1 uncultured Pelolinea sp.
AAACCATGCAGTGTCCTGACCCGGTAGCCAATGCCGGGTATGAGATGCATCTCATTGAGAAATTGCGCGATTCGGTTGGATATATTTTCCACAGCGGAATTCACCAGCGTAACGATGAGTATTTCCTGCCCCTCATCAAATTTCTCATTTGCAACAAGATTAGACGCAAGGTAGGCAAGGGTGTGTGTCTTTCCGCTTCCTGGTACAGCAGAAATCCCCATCCACCCACCTGAGTAACGGGAAATCTCAATCTGCCCTGGGCGCGGCTTAAACATTATTTTTCCTTTGAGACTCAAATATTCTCTTTTGAAGAGTCTGTAAAGACTGCAGAAGGGGTCCGCGTTGTTCGGATCCATATTCATTGACGTGAACGGATGCTGCGATGATTTTTACTGAACAGCGGCTAATGAGCCCTCTGACTATTTTCAGCATGCTTTCCTGATTAGCTGAAATCTCGTCCGCCGCTGTCCATTTCCGGTTACTTGCCCAACCGCGCCTGAGAATATAGGGATTAGTCAGCGGCTGGTTCAGCCTTTCCCACCAGCCCATTGATCCAACATCCAGCCAAAATTGGTATTTACAGCGCCTGTTTTCCATCAAGAAAGCATGCGCCGGGAGAATAGAAACATATCCGCCATCCATTTCGGGAGCCTGGATTGCTGCCGGAAGCAAGCCTTTTTCAAGCATGCGGATATACTCCTTACCGGATGAATTCTCATCCAGACCAAGAAAATCACCTGCGAACCGGCGGAATTGCTGGATAGAGACTGTAACACGGCAGGCAGTGTTTGCAGATTCATAATCTTCAAACAAGCCGAATTCCGGCTGCGAGGCGACTTCTCCGTAGAAACGGCTGATGAAAACATCAAGGGGCTGAATGTCCAGGGAGGAATATTCCTCCAGCCAAAGGCGGATTCGCTCATATTTTTCGCCAATTACGAAACTGATTCTCTCCTGCGTGGCTGTATTGGTGATCAGATCGTATGAACGCAGATTCAACTGGCTGCCGTTCTTGTTTACCAGCGTTTTGGTTAGGAGATCTGAACGTACAATGTCCAATTCTGGTATGATTGCCATCAGGGCGTGCCGGACCTGCAATTTGCTAACTGGAAGTTTCCACTCATGATGGGCTATTTTTGCAAAAGTGACCAGTGCCCGGACTATAGGATTGTCTATGTACATGCGAGAAGGCCTGAAGGCTGCCGTCGGGATTCCCAATTCTTCCATTTTATAATTGATCGTGAATTTCAGTGCGTCGGATATGAATGGGGAAAGAATCACGATGTCATCGGCATAGGCATCCCCGGAATTTATCAGCGTGCTGACCTCTTGACAGATATCCGAAATCATTTCGGGATAAAACCGGTAATTTCGGACAGCAAAGACTGATGCAGTATTTGAGGTATCAATTTGGCTTTTTGTATGGGTTATACAGGAGCTGATTGCATGCTTGAATTCTTCAATTCGAGGACTTATACGCAGAGTGTTTTTAAAAGTAAAATGCTGTCTGCAATTTTCTCTTAGTTTTTGAGCTGAATCCGGGTCTGCGCCAAGAAAAGAACGAAATCCTGCTCCGGTATCGAATACCAGGGTAGCAGATTCCATATGATCAATCCATTCTTTTATTAGATTGTGGCTCACAGGCACATCTTCTTCAACATTATCTGCGATTAGGCATTTAAAGCTTTTGTAAAAATAATTTTTGCACAGCTCTAAGGGCCATATTTTTTTCCTGAGAATTTCTAGGGAAAGTGAAAAATCAACCAGATTGTTTTCAATGCAGTATTCCCTGAATGCGAGAATTACCTCCTGGGCCTGATCGTAAGAATGGATAATACCAGGGTCAAGGTCATTGACATTCTTGAGGCGGTCAGCAATCTCTTCAATGGGGAATGGAACCAGGGCTGATTTATTGAGACTGTCCAACAGTTGGCTGAATAGGCGGGATTTCTCCATCGTAATGGCTTGGAAATATCCTTTTTCAAGATAAGGTTCAGCAACCAAGTGCATACAGTATTGAGCTGTTTCGCTTGATAAAAAATGCGGAAGACCGATTGGGTTCCGGAAACCGGCAGTTTTCCAGATCAAAGGCCAAAACTTCTCAACCATCGAGACAGCTAGACCGCTCAATGTGGTTAGATAGGGCATACTTCCCGAAAATGATTCGAGAAGAGATAAAAATTCGCGAAACGGCTTGAGCAGGGTTTGCTGAGGGGCGAGGATCAGCACATCCTGGCCGGGGTATTTATCCAAAATACGGCGCAGCCGTTCGACCGCGGCAGTTGTTTTTCCTGATCCAGCTTCTCCCTCTATGAATACAGAGGTGGAAAGAGGAAGATCAATTACCCTCTGCTGCTCTTCTGTAAATTGCGGGATGATCATTGAATGAGGAACTGGTTTGTTTTGTTAAGCAAATCCGGCGGCCTTTTCAGAGACATTTTATTGAGCGGCGGAAGCCGGAGAAGCATCAAGATTACAAAAACAGCCGTGTAAAGAATGGGGACACCGATATCCCCCTTGGAGGCCTGCAGAAAATGGATGTGAATGAGGATGCTGACTAGGTAAACGGTTTTATGCAAATAACCCCATTGCTTCCCCATTTTTCTTCTCAAAAGATTAATAGAAGCTACAGCCAGGGGAATGAGCAGCACCAATGCCGCAATTCCAATCTGAATGAAAGGTTTAAACCGGATTTCTTCCATGATCCATTTAGAATTAAAGTTAAAGTTGAGACCGGCAAATATAAGAAAATGCAGAACGGCGTAAAAGAATGCGCACAGGCCAAGCGTTTTCCTTATGGGGATCATTGCTGAGAGGTGAAAGATTTCCTTTATAGTGGAACAGGCGAGCGTCAATGAGATCAGATTTAATGCCGTTCTGCCTGTTATGAATGTTGCAGCTTGAACTGGATTTGCGGTCAATCTAGTAAGGTAATAATCGGCAGTGATATAAAGAAGCGGAATAAGGCACAAGGCATGGGTAATATATTGGCCGCGGGTCCGTTTCATAATTAAAAGTTTACCGTCAAATCCATTCCTTTGTAAAGATGCGCCACATATTCTTCATAGAAATTAAAATAGTGTCTCAATGCGCTCATCGGTTCCTATTCGTCTTTCAGATGCCTGGGACCAACGAGGGTGGTGTACATTTGGATTAACGTTTGAATAAAAACTATACTCTGTAGGACTGGTCGCCATCCATAGCGAGGTGGGCATTTCCGCCACGAAATCTATTCTTGTGATGGATTTGATTGATTTAAATCCATATTTCCAGGGGATCACCATGGACCAGGCTTCCACACATCGCATGCAATAAATGTGTTCCTGGGTCTGGAACTTGGTTCTTATGCTGTCCAAATCGAAAGTTTGCGGCTTGTTCACCAATCCACCAACATGGATTTTCCAGGGTGAGGTCTGCAGATCCTGCGCCATTTGAGTGGGTCCCGTTTTTGAAGTAGAAAATTCATAGTAACTAGTATAGGAAATAATATCCTCATATGGAGTAAGCGGGTTTCCCAATTCATCGGCCGCTGAATTGACCTCAGGTCCAGGAATGGGTGTCGCTGTTCTAGCAGCTTCAGGCTTACCTGGTCTGCATGATGAAAACAACAGAGAACCCGCTACTGCAATAAGTGATTTTTTTTTATGAATCTTCTCCTTGAATAATAGATATCCTCAGGAGTAATTTGATACGAAGGGATTTTTTTTATTCGATTACTTTTTCAAATCAATCTAGCAGCCAATAATTTACCTCATCCATGCGCACGGTCAAACCGGGTGTTCGGCGGGCATTAATAAACATTCCGTAATACCCGGAATCTGGGAGTTCAACGTTTTCTATGTCATCAACGAACTGATTATTGATATACAAGCGTACTGTGCCGTTTTCTGCCCATACCCCGAGCAGGTTAGATTGGTTGCCGCCCGAGTTTATCAACTCGCTTTTTTGTCGGGAAATTAATGAAGAAAGGGAAAGCGAGTCCATTTTTGACAATTCATACTCACCACCGCATGTCAGGGAAAAATGAAACTGTTCAGTACCGTCGTAATCTACAGCATGAAATACCATCCCGTATTCATCATTTCCTGAGCAGGCGGAAATATCGAACTTGGTTTCAATATATGCATCTCCGATTTTTTCAAAATAAAGAAACCATCGGTATCCATCACCCGTTCCGCTGTCAACTGCCCTCAAATACCCGTCCTCTTCAGTGAAAAAAGCTCCCCCGGCATCGAACTCGTCCGAGTCCTTGATCCAGATATTCGGCGAAAGGGTGTCACGGAATGAGGGACTGCCAAGGTCTTCTTTGGGATTATCCGGCGGAGTGGTCTCGGTTGGCTGTTGATTCTCCCCATTTTCTTCTTCTGAAACAGGTGAAGGTTCCTGCATATCATTCTTTATTTCCTGGTCCAATGCGGTCGCTGTCAGGGAAATAGCGGCACGTGTAGCTACCTGATCATCAAAGGATTGCTGTGAGCTGAATAAAGCGCAGGAGAGAGAAAGAAAAACCAAAAAAGAAAACAAAGGCCATTTTTTCATGATAACTCCCATCAACTTGTCTTTTCAAATTATATTAGAGGATGAGCATAAAAATACTTAAATTCGTCTCTTTATTCATGTATAATGCCAGCGAAATGGTGAATAAAAAACCGGGAAGAATTCTCGCGGTTGACTGGGGATTAAAAAGAATAGGGCTGGCAGTCAGTGATCCTACGCAAACAATCGCCTATCCGCTGGATGTTATACGGCATACATCGCGTTCCGAGGATGCAGAGCATATCAAAAAAATTGCCCTTGAAAAAAACGCTACAAGGATCATTATGGGAGCAATGAAAGATGAAGAAAATCGGCTCTCACCCTCCGGGCGCAGTGCTGAGCGTCTGGCAGAGGAAATCCGCAGACTGGCGGAGATTCCGGTATCTCTTTTTCCAGAAGATGAGACAACGATTTCAGCAAGAAAGGAAGCATTGAAAATGGGTCTTCCCCGGAAAAAAAGGCGGGGGCACCTGGACTCTCTGGCAGCTTCGATCATTTTGCAGAATTACTTGGATAATATCTCCAGTGAGAAATAAATTTCGGAATAAGGCGTTTATTTTTATATTAGCTGTATTTCTGGCGGCCATCTTTATTTTCGTATATTTAATTGGTATTCTCATTCCACGCCAAATGGAAAGCATCCTTGGACCTTCAGGCGACAATCTGGAAATATCAAGGAGAATTCTTTACAGCGCGCGCTTATTTCTTAATTTGGAAAACTTAATATCCCGCGGAGACAATAAAAATGATTGCGTTATGATCATTAAAGAGGGTAAAAGCGCATCCGAAATTGCTAGTGATATGGAAAAGCGTGGTGTAATAAAAGATTCAAAAGCGTTCGCGGATTATCTGATTTATAAAGGCATTGATAAAAAAATCCAAGCGGGGGCTTATCGGATTTCAACGCAAATGAACGCCATTGAAATTGCAGAACTGATTTATGATGATACTCCCGAGGATATCACGTTTTCATTCCTGCCCGGTTGGCGGGCAGAAGAAATCGCGGCGTTGATCCCCCACTCCGGATTTTCATTCTCAAGTGAAGATTTTTTAGAAGCTGTTAATAGTGAAATCCGTCCTGAAATCAATGGAAGCATGATCGAATTAGCAAGCATTGAAGGATTTATGTTTCCTGGAACCTACGACTTCGATCGAGATGCGGGACCACACGAAATTACGAATCAATTTGTAGAACGGTTTTTAACACAAATACCCGCTGACTATTTTGATGTTTCATCAAAAAGGGGACTTAATCCTCTCGAAGCAGTCACGTTGGCGTCCATAGTCCAAAAAGAAATGGTGCTGGAAGAAGAAGCGGGCTTGATTGCCAGTGTTTTTCTCAACCGGATGGAAGCCGGAATGCCTCTTCAAAGTGATCCAACTGTGCAGTACGCTATCGGTTATTCTGATGATTTCAAAACCTGGTGGAAAACTCCTCTGGGCACAAGGGATTTGCAGATTGATTCGCCATTCAATACATATATTAATCCGGGCTTACCGCCTGCGCCAATATGCAACCCGGGAACAGAAGCTTTGCTGGGGGTAATAAATCCAGAGGAGACTGATTATTTCTATTTCAGGATGGCGTGCGATGGAAGCGGACGGCATATCTTTTCCAAGACCTATGAACAGCATCTGGATGCAGTATGTCATTAATAAAGATTAAATCGATGAACAATGATTTTTTAGAGCCTATTGAATTATCAGAATTAAAGAACACTATTGGAGAATTAAAGGATGTCCATCAAATTTTTGTAGAACAAATTATTAAGGAAGAGATGTCCGGTAAAAATAAATCCAAAAATTCAACAGACTCATCAAATTTCAAAAAAATTATTGAACTTCAAAAAAAACAGATAGAAAGATACGATCCATCCACACCACTTTCTGCTTGCGCATGCGGAGCTATGGTTTAAGAAAGAATCAGTTGGGATCAATTCAAAAAAAGAATTCATTAAAATCGGAGAAATTTCAAGCAGGGATATTCCAGCCGGAGGAAATCATACTGTTGGTAAAATCTTTATCAATTTCAGTTTATATGGAGCCCTTCAGGAACGAAAAAAGGGTAGGGAATGGAAATTTACACACACCCCTTCTTGTTTTCAAGGATGTGCTGAGTAACCTGGACCTTCCGAAAAATATTTTGCGTTGTTATCAATCGCTTCGGTTAAATCAACTATTTCTCCATCAGCAAGTGTTCTAGAAGCTGGAATTTGTACAATTTTACCTGTATGGTCTTCCCCTTCATATTCTTCGTCAAAACCGTAGGTTCCTGCCGGAGCTGTCAAGATTTCACCTCCATCTGCTTCATGTGCCGAGGGAACAAAGTCAATTTCGAAGATTGCGGCATTAGGACATTCAACCTCACAGGCGCCGCAATCAATGCAGGCATCAGGGTCAATATAGAAGGTTGGGTGTTTGTCAACCGGAACACCCGGCACGATACAGTCAACGGGGCAAACAACTGCGCAGCTGCCGTCACGCAGACAGAGATTGGTTATTACTCTCGGCATATATCCTCCTGTAGACGATTCTCCTTACTATATGAAGCGGCTTTCTACTACATCCCAATCAATGATATTCCAAACCTGCTCAACGAATTCAGCGCGCCTGTTCTGGTATTTCAGATAATAGGCATGCTCCCAAACGTCCACTGCCAGTAAAGGAACCAGCCCTTCTGAGATAGGAGAGTCCTGGTTGGTTGTTGAAACGATTGCCAGATTCCCATCGGAATCTTTTACGAGCCATCCCCAGCCGCTTCCAAACACGCCTGTGCTGGCCGCATTAAGCTTTTCCTTGAAATCCGTGAAGCTACCGAATTTCTTCATAATGGCATCCGCAATGCCACCTTTTGGTTCAGTTGCAGGGTCGGATTTAAACTGATCCCACCAGAGGTTATGATGGTAATAGCCGCCGCCATTATTGATCACATGTGCCCGCACATCTTCCGGAATTTTCCCCAGATCAGAAAGAATTTCTTTAATGCTTATCTTGTAGAAATTCGGATATTTTTCTAATGCTGCGTTTAATTTACTTGTGTAGCCGGCGTGATGTTTGTCATGATGGATCTTCACCGTTTTGGCATCCATGTAGGGTTCCAGCGCATTATAATCAAACTTCAAATCTGGTAATTGAAACGCCATGTTCACTCCTTTATTATTGATCTAATGTATTCTATGACTATCAAGAATAAATGTCTATAAAAAACGCCTTAAAAATAGACTGGGAAAAAGTAATTCCCTCACTGAAGCTAATTATCGCAATTAGCGCCATTTCCACGGCATCCATTCTGATCAGGGTGGCACAAGTAAATTTATCCACCATCGTTATTGCCACCTGGCGTCTGGTTATATCTAGTATTATTCTACTGCCGATTCAATTCAGGAAAAAAATAAAAGAAACCCAAAAATTAAATTCTTTTTCTTTCTCAATAGCGCTGCTTTCAGGAATTCTATTGGGACTCCATTTCCTGTCCTGGATTTATTCCCTAAGTCTGACCAGTGTAGCTAGTTCAGTCGTTCTTGTGACAACGACCCCAATTTGGGTAGCCCTGCTATCCCCCTTTTTTCTTAATGAATCAGTAAATAAAAAATTTATTCTGGGATTAGTTATCTCCATCATCGGTATTGTTCTGATTACATACGGCCCGATGCTTTCAAATCAGGATATTTTTCGTCTAAATCCGCGTTCTTTGGTTAATATTTTTAATTATGCCAGCGGGAATTTTTTTGCACT
Organism: uncultured Pelolinea sp.; assembly: GCA_964412705.1. Classification (GTDB taxonomy): domain Bacteria; phylum Chloroflexota; class Anaerolineae; order Anaerolineales; family Anaerolineaceae; genus Pelolinea. Next base: position 8,272 of record CAYPPV010000003.1, read on the forward strand.
CCTTGGAGCATTTAGCGCGGCTGGATACATGATAGCGGGTCGTTTTTTGAGAGAAAAATTATCTACAATCAGTTATATTTCCCTGGTTTATTCCATAGCGGCGGTATTTCTGGTTTTTATTTCAATCTATTTGCATGCCCCTTTATTCAGAGTAAATATATCCGGCGCTGTTCTTCTGCTGCTGATAGCACTAATACCGCAAGTAGTCGGGCATTCACTGATCAATGCTGCTTTGGGTTCCTTGCCGGCTGCATTGGTTTCCACTGCTATAATGGGAGAACCTGTCGGTTCTACCGTTCTAGCGCTGATTTTCTTGCATGAAGCGCCATCGGCTGCGGAATGGGTCGGGTTTATTGTTATTCTGGTTGGCATCTATTTTTCTGCAAAATCGAAAGATTGAATTTTACGGCTGAAATATTCTTTTGCGGACCAATCCTTATTTCTTAGTCCCCTGTTGAAGGTAATATTTATTTCCTTTATCCATTCAGCTAGCTTTCTATCCGCTTCATCCGGTTTCATACGCCATTCCCAGTTCCCCGTAGTGCTGGCGGGAAGGTTCATACGGGCTTCATTGCCCAACTGCAAGAAATCCTGCATCGGAGCAACGGCCATTTCCGCTACTGATGACCAAACCATTCGGATCATTTCATGAGCGATATTTTCTGTGTGGTATCCCAGATAGCTCGCACAGAAGCGGCGTTCATGTTCGGGCGCGTTATCAAACCAGCTTCGGGAAGTATCGCTATCATGCGTACCGGTATAAGCCACACAGTGCCTTGGGTAAGTATGAGGAAGAAATTCCGCATCAGCATCTTCACAGAAAGCGAACTGAAAAAGCTTCATACCTGGAAAATTGTACCGGTCCCGAAGCTCTATCACATCAGAGGTGATTACTCCCAAGTCTTCCGCGATAAAGGGAAGATTTCCCAATTCATCCTGCATCGTGTCAAAGAGAGATTTACCGGGTCCATCCACCCATTCGCCTTTTTCCGCCGTTTCTGCTTCCGCCGGAATTTTGTAAAAACCGGAAAATCCCCGAAAATGATCCAGGCGAATCAGATCAACTGTTTTTAATGTTTCCTTGATGCGCCTGATCCACCAGGAGTACCCCTTCCCTTTATGTTTTTCCCAGTCATAGAGCGGATTCCCCCAAAGCTGTCCCCTTTCAGAAAAGAAATCCGGCGGAACGCCGGCCAGGTGGGTGGGGTGGCGTTCATTATCAAGCAGGAAAAGCTCGGGATATGCCCAGACGTCTGAGCAATCAAAGCCCATAAATATCGGGATATCACCGATAATCAGTATTTCCCGGCTGTTTGCATATTCTTTTAAATCTTTCCACTGTCTTATAAACAGGAATTGCAAAAATGCATGCATTTCTATTTGCCGTTGATGTTTTTCCCTATATTTTTTCAACGCCTTTTCATCCCTCATTTTGAACTTTTGAGGCCAATTAATCCAGCTTATAAGTTTATGATTCTCCCTCAATGCCATGAATAATGTGAATTCATCAAGCCATTGTGAATTTGACTCCTTGAATTCGTGAAAGGAATTTTGAATCTCGGGAAGGCCACTTTCCAGATAGTTCTTATAGGCAGTTTCTAATTTTTCTCTTTTCCAACTATTCACCAATGAAAAATCAACTTTTTCTATTGGAAAATCCGGCGCATCTGATAAGTCTTTATCTGAAAGCAACCCCATTTTTTGGAGAGAATCCAGGTTGATAAAAAGGGGATTACCCGCAAAAGCGGATAGTCCCTGATAGGGAGAATTTCCATAACCGGTTGGATTCAGCGGAAGAATCTGCCAGTATTTTGTGCCGGTTCTATCCAAAAAATCCACCCAGTTGTAGGCTTCTTTACCCAAATCACCTATACCAAACTTTCCAGGCAAACTGCTGATATGCAAAAGAATACCGCTGGAGCGTGTCAATTCCATAGTTATTCCTTTCCCCTTTTTATCCGTTAGTTAATAACCGATAATATAAGCGAATATATTCTCTAGCTGAGTGGTTCCAGGAAAAATCACGGATCATTGCCCGCTGCTGGATATCCTTCCATTTATTTTTGTCCGAAAAATCGGAAAAAGCCTCTACCATGCATTTGCCGAATGCATCTTCAACTCTCCCATCAAAAAGGTATCCAGTTTTATTTTCTTGTGGTGCGTGCGTGATCGTATCTTTTAATCCACCGACAGCGTTTGCCACTGGAATACAGGCATAACGCATTGCGATCATCTGTGAAATGCCGCAAGGTTCATATAATGATGGCATAAGGAACATGTCACCCCCCGCGTAAAGAGTGTGGGCAAAGGAAGCGTTATAAGACAGGAAAACCTTCAATCTCTTACTCATTATTCCCTCCAGATTTTTCAAATCTCTTTCGTACGATTCGTCACCTGATCCAAGAAAAATCGCGGTCCATTCAATATCTTTCAACTCATGCAAAGAACGGAGTATGATATCAATTCCTTTTTGATGAGTTAATCTTGAAACCATAACGATCAATGGGAAATCCATCCGATTCTCAAGCCCGACAGATGAGAGAAGGTCATATTTATTTTCAATGCGCCGGTCAAGACTTGATGGCGTGAACCTAGAAAAAATATACGGGTCGTCATCCGGATTCCAGGTTCTGTAGTCTATTCCATTCAGGATTCCGGTCAATTTTTCTTTGTTAGCAATAAAGAAATCTGCGAGCCCATCACCGAACTCCTCGGTTTTTAGCTCTTTTGCATAGGAAGGAGACACCGTCACGAGTTGATCTGCAGACTGTAATCCCAATGTCAGTGGCAGGTATTCTGCCCATTCAGGTAAATGGGGAGAAGATGCGGGTGGAATAAGGAAGTCCCGCATAATTTTTTGGGATCCCTCTCCCAGGAAAGGAACATTATGAATTACCAGCAGGGATTTTATTTGCTTGAATATCTGGTCTTTTTTTCTGAGATTTGACAACTGATATACTGCCAAAGCCGTGTGCCAGTCATTGGCGTGAAGAATATCTGTCTTCCAGTTGATATGCTTGAGCATTTCCAGCGCGGAGAGGGAAAAAAAGATGTATTTTCTTGCATCGGCTATTTGTGAGCTGTTATATACATCAGCATATCCATCAGGGTTGCCCGCTCTTTTAATCAAATAATAAATGATCCCCTCATGGGAATATTCATAAACCATGCCGGAGGCATGGCCATGATTTGTTGGCACTGTAACGTCTAAAATCTTCCCTGGATTTTTTGCAAATTCTTCAATTTTTTTATGAAAGGGAAGCGCAACCCGAATATCGATATTCTTTTTTTCTGGTTTCGCGATTCTCAAAATAGCGCCCGGCAACGAACCGGCGTAATCTCCAAGGCCGCCGATTTTTACAAGAGGATCAGCTTCGGCTGCTATAAAGAGCACCCTGATCGTCTTTTGGCTTTCATCTGCCATATCAGGCGGATTCAACAATTTCGATATAATCCTTGGTTATCTTTTTGTCGGCTGAAACATTGAGAAACTCCAACAAATCCAGGATAATGTTTGATTTTAATTCTGCGTCGCGCTCGCTCCATGTGCGGGATTTGATTTCAAGGAAATATCCCAATTCCGGTTTAATCATTTGGTCGATGTTTATAAAAAATTCCTCTCCTCCAAATTCCACCAAATACCGCTTCCTGTCTTTTTCGATTTCCGTCTCGTAATCCGGATTAAAATATTCCCGGTAGAATCGTAAACTCTGGGAAGCGGGTGCCAGGTAGCGGCTTCTTGATAAAAGGATATCTTTCGGGTAGCGGTGTTCACGGTTTGGGCCAACCAGTGTCAACCTTGAGCGAACCTGTGAAACAGAGCCGTCCTCTTCAATAAAGTGATCTTCGCGAAATCTCAGGCGCCCTTCTTCGTTATTCTTGAATTCAAAGTAGGTATCATATTCGTGATAATGCCGGGTACGGATGATTTTCAGTTCTCCACACTCAATCTTTTTTATGATTGAATCGGGGTCTTGAATGGCAACTTTTACCTGAACTTCAAAGCTCTCCTCCTGGCTGGCGCCTCCGACCGCAACCAATTTGGATATGAGCGATTTTTCCCGCATGATAATGAAACGATCGATTTTTTCAGCGTATTCCTGGCTTTCAGCGATCAGCTCTGCTTCATCAAGCATGCTTATCTCGCGGTTGCTCATTACCCATCTACCGTTGATCATTACATCGGTCACATCCGATGATTTACCCGCGTATACAATCTGAGAATAGATATTGTTATCGTTGTAGCGGAAATTTGGACTATTATGAATTGTATTAATGTCAACTAGAATTAAATCCGCCCGCTTTCCCTTTTCAAGGGAACCTGTTAGATGATCAATGTGAATTGCCTTTGCCCCTATTCTGGTTGCCATCGCCAAGGTCTGGCTGGCTGGAACAGCGGTGGGATCCCCGCTGGACCCTTTAGCCAAAAAGGTTGCCAGGCGCATTTCTTCAAAGAAGTCCATGTCGTTATTTGATGCCGTCCCATCTGTTCCTATTCCAACATTCAATCCTAAATCGAGCATTCTCTTTACCGGGGCGATGCCTGAGGCAAGCTTTAGGTTTGAAGAAGGATTATGGGCAACACCGACATTGGAATGTTCCAATGTGCGGATTTCGCCTTCATCAATATGCACGCAGTGGGCCGCGATGGTTTTGGCCTTAAATACCCCCTGTTTCTTAACCCAGGGCACAACGGGCATGCCTTGCTCTTTGCGCATATCTTCCACTTCTTCCTTAGTTTCTGAAATATGGATATGAAGCGGCACATCATAATCAAGAGCCACATCCGTGCAGGCCTTTAAGATTTCAGGCGGACATGTATAAGGGGCATGCGGCGCAATTGAAGGAACAACAAGTGGGTGATCGCGGTAATTTTTTATAAAATCGATGGACATTTCCAGTGATTCTTCGTAGGAGCGCGCATCAGGTGTTGGGAATTTCATCACCGTCTGTGAACAAACAGACCGCAGCCCAATTTGCGCTGCGGTCTTGCCAACTACCTCTTCGTAATAATACATATCACAAAAGCAGGTCACGCCGCTGTGCAGAAGTTCGATACAGGCGAGCTTGGTGCCTAGTTCGACAAATTCACCCGTTACAAATTCCCGTTCAACCGGCATCATATATCCCAGCAGCCAGACGTCCAGGCGGAGATCATCAGAGAGACCGCGAAGAACCGTCATGGGGACATGAGTATGGGTATTGACAAAACCGGGCATCACCACTTTTCCACAGCAATCCAGGATGTTATCGGATTGGTATCTGGATAAAACGGATTGCTCATCTCCGGCTTCAGCAACACTGTCTCCGGAAACTGCAACTGCACCGGGATTGAATTGGTCATACTGCTCATTCATTGTCAACAGATAGCAATTTTTTATAATCCAATCAGCATTTTTCATTTTTCTCCTTTTTTTATCAGGATGGTTTCCCGGATAAATTGCAGAATATGATTAACCGCTCTTGTAAGTCGAATCTCATCATCGATCGATTTGATCTGGGTATTGTTATTTAATGATCTCTTATCTGTTAGAAGCAGATCTACTATCTGGTGATCATGATTAGAACAACGAACAAATAGAAAAAGGTAATTACGGTTCTTTTTATTGTACTTTGAGTTTTGATAGGAAGGGAATCGCAGAGTGAGTTGCGCTGATTCTTCTTCCTCAATTCCATTTTTTTCTGTGAACAAACCAGTCTTAAAGAGTAATTCAGCCAATTCGACGCATGCATTTTCATAATAAAGATTCAAAGAGAACCCATATTTAGAGAGGGTTTGGCGGACCGATTCCGGGAGCGTGATCCCATCCGTTCCAAAAACTTTGATACCCAGGCGGTGCTTAATCTCATTTTCAATGGGTTCAATCATTTGCCTGGCTCTGATTTCATCTTTGGCTTTGGCAGTGATGCGGATATCCACACATCCAGGATAAGCCACCAACCCAACTGTTGGATTGGTATACATTTCCATGTCCCCGATTTTTTCATCAAGCTGGGATTCGCCTATGGCTGCAGTATGCACAATTTTTGAAAATATTGTTGTTTGTATTTCAAATATCTTCCTTAGCAACGGAACAACGTTATTTTCAAGCAAGAATTCCATCTCATGCGGCACGCCTGGAAGTGATATGAGGACTTGATTTGCACGTTTGATATAGAATGCCGGGGCAGTCCCAACTGGATTGTGAATTGGATTTGCACCGATAGGTATATATGCCTGCCTTTTATTATTTTCGGTTGGTTCCCTGCTAAATGAGTGAAATCTTTCCACGATTTCTTGCCATAATTCCGGATGATATTCCAGCTGTAAACCAAAAGAATCCGCAACAGCTTCCCGGGTAGGATCGTCTACAGTCGGACCGAGACCTCCTGTGGTGATGACGATATCAGCCCGGGAGGAAGATTGATTTATCTCGTCGGAAATTCTTTTTTTATTGTCCCCTACAATGGATGCGCGGAAGACATCTATACCAATCGAATTTAATTTTTTTGATATTTTGCTGATATTCGCATCTTGGGTTTGGCCTAATACGAGTTCAGTACCGATGGCAATAATTTCGGCGGATGGCATATAGTATCATACAATCTTATAAATTGAAATTAGAACTAGTGTAGCAGGAATTTATCCCCTGTCAAATAACCGGTGGATGTGAGTAAATCTTCATAATTCATAAAGGGATTAAGAACTCTTGAAAAGAAAAAACCTTGGAAAATGGGGAGAATCGAAAGCGGAAGCGTTCCTTAAAGAAAATGGTGTGAGGATTCTTGCAAGGAACGTGCGTAATTCTTATGGAGAAATTGATCTTATTGCCGAAGAGGATCATACACTGATTTTTGTTGAAGTCAAAACTGCGAAAACGAAGAAATTTGGTTTCCCGGAAGTATCTGTAAACAAAAAGAAACAGCAAAAACTAGTAGAATGCGCGCTTGCTCATATGCAAGAGAAACCTAATCAGGATTCTGCCTGGCGGATCGATGTGGTGGCTGTATATGTTCTATCTGATAACCGAATTGAGATAAAGTGGTTTAAGAATGCAATTTCAGGTTAAGAGGCCCCTGGTTATTATCGTTGGACCAACCGCGGTTGGGAAAACCGATCTGGCGGTTGAAGTCGCTGCGAGGTTGAATGGCGAGATCATTTCCGCGGATTCCCGCTATCTGTACAAGGGAATGGATATTGGCACAGCTAAACCGAAGGTTGAACAGCTTAACCGGGCGAAGCATTATCTGATTGATGTGGCGAATATCGAAGAAAACTGGAGTCTGGCGGTATATAAAGAAAAAGCCCTTTCTACGTTTGAAAAAGTTTGGGAAAAAAGCCAGTTGCCAATCCTTGTTGGTGGGACAGGGCAATATATCCGCTCTATCATTGAGGGATGGCAGATCCCTGAAAGACAGCCGAATGTGCGCCTTCGACAAACACTGAAAAGAATTGCGGAAAAAGACGGGAAAGAAATTTTGCATCAAAAACTGGGAATTATTGATCCTCAGGCCGCAACCTGGATTGATTACCGAAATTTGCGGCGTGTGATTAGAGCTCTGGAGGTATCGCTTACGACAGGTAAGAAATTCTCAGAGCAACGATCAAAAGAAGAAATTAATTTTCAGTATAAAATGATCGGTCTGACTAGACCCAGGGAGGAACTTTACCGGCGGATTGACCATAGAATTCAGGTCATGCTGGATGGGGGCCTCATTCAGGAGGTAAAAGAACTGCTTGAGAAAGGCTACAATATAAATAATCCGCCCATATCTGCTATTGGATACCGGGAAATTGTGCAATATCTGCAGGGGAATATTAAACTTGAAGAGGCTGTCCGTTTAATCAAAAGGCGCACGCGGAAATATGTCAGGCGGCAGGCGAACTGGTTCAAAAAAGACGATCCGCGAATCCAATGGTTTGATATGAATCCTGACACCCAAGAAAAAATAATAGAATACATTAAATCCCCAGGAGGCTGGCGAAATGAATAACGCTGAAAATCCATATCTCTCAAAACCATGGCTTGATCATTACGACTCCCATGTACCCAATAGTCTGGATTATCCCCAAACAACCATTAATCATCTATTTGAAGAATCCATCATTAATAATCCAGAAAATAAACTCATCGTTTTCAATGGAGATGGTTTTACTTATAAAGAAATAGGGGAATTTGTGTCCGCTTTTTCTAAGAACCTCAATGCCCTGGGTTTGAAAAAGGGAGATCGTGTGGCTGTCATGCTGCCGAATATCCCACAATTTATCGTTGCTTATTACGGAGTTTTGAAAGCAGGGGCTGTAGTTGTCGCAATTAATCCAAATTACAAGAAATCAGAAATCAAATTTCTATTGAAAGATTCAGAACCGGTTGGTGTGATTTGCCTGGAACAGCATATTGAGATGAAACGGGAAATTGAAAGGCTGACATCCATTAAATTTTTTATCACTGTTAATTCGGCAGAAAAAATTTCCTCATTAAAATTGCAAGAGAGGTCTTTTCCCAGCCAGACTGCCAACCTATACGATTTCAACACGTTAATCGCAAATTACCCAACAAAGGCTTATAACGCTGTGAAGGTAACCCCTAATGACCCTGCCATTTTCCAATACAGCGGAGGTACGACAGGAGTACCAAAAGCTGCGATCGGTCTTCACAGGAATATCATTGCAAACACTCACCAATTCGCTGTTTGGTGCAATCTACAGCAGGGCCGGGAAGTGATTCTTGCCGCTATCCCTCTTTATCATGTTTACGGGATGGTGCTGGCAATGAACCTAGCACTTTGGGTAAACGCGTCACTCGTTCTGATAGATGATCCCCGTGATACAGAAAAAATCCTCAGGCAAATTCAAGATGAGAAAGTAACCTTTTACCCGGGTGTGCCGACCATGTATCACGCCATTAATCAGCATGAAAGCGTTCAAGCGGGAGAAGTTGACCTCACTTCAATAAAAGCATGTATTTCGGGTTCGTTTACATTGCAGCCGGAGATAAAAAAGGAATTTGAACGGCTGACTGGTGGGAAACTGATGGAAGGATACGGTTTATCAGAAGCCCCTACTGCTACTCACTGTAATCCGCTTGAAGGGGAAAATAAAACTGGATCAATTGGTATGCCGCTTCCTGATGTTCTATGCAGGATTGTAGATCTGGAAACTGGAGAAAATGATTGTCAGCTGGGAGAAACCGGTGAATTAATAATTCAAGGACCTCAAGTGATGATTGGATATCACAAACATCCGGATGAAAACTGGGATGTTTTGCGCAACGGCTGGCTGTACACGGGGGATGTCGCGCGAATGGATGAGGAAGGCTATTTCTACATTGTTGATCGAAAAAAATCGCTTATCAAAGTAGGCGGATTCCAAGTTTGGCCTATTGAGGTGGAAGTTTTGATCAATCAATTGCCTGAGATCGCTGAAAGTGTCGTAGGCGGGGTGCCTGACCTGGAAAGAGGGGAAAAGGTAATCGCCTGGGTGGTCGTTAAAGAAAAAACCACTATCTCCAAAGAAAAGATCATTAATCTGTGCAGGGAAAATCTGGCTGATTATAAAGTTCCTTCTGAGGTGATATTTGTGAAAGAGCTTCCTAGAACGGGTGTGGGGAAAATCCTCCGGAGGGAATTAATTTCAGAGTACTTAAAAAAGAAATGACCCTTTTGAGAGTCATTTCTGGTGGACAATCAATTTGTTGTGATAACCGCCAGGGTTGGTACCCCGCCTGTTTTTGAAACTGGAGGCGGAAAGATTTTTTCAAATTCATCACGCGAAAGAGTTTCAACTTCCATTAATTTATTAGCTACTTCATCCAGTTTGCCACGGTATTTGGTAAGAATCTTTTTGGCTTCTTTATAGGCATTGTTGACCAGTTTTTGGACTTCCTGATCAATCCGCTCTGCAATAGCTTCGGAATAATCGCGCTGTTCACCAATTTCCTTGCCCAGGAAAATAAGCTCATCTTTTTGCCCGTATACCATCGGTCCTAAATTGGAACTCATTCCTAAGCGGGTCACCATATTGCGCGCTAATTTTGTCACATTTTCAATATCATTGGCGGCACCAGAGGTTATATCGTTGAATACAATCTCTTCGCTTGCGCGTCCGCCCAGCAGACCTACCATCTCAGCAAACAGTTTGTTCTTTGATTTAAGCGTCAGGTCATCTTTGGGTAGGGCGATGGTATATCCAGCAGCCATGCCGCGAGAGATGATTGAGATTTTCTGGACAAGATCGGCCTCTGGTACAGCCGCCATGACGATTGCATGTCCTGCCTCATGGTAGGCGATGATACGCTTTTCGTCGTTATTGATTAAACGGCTCTTTCGCTCCGGGCCAGCTATCACGCGTTCGATAGCTTCCTCAAATTCACTCTGGCTGATCTGCTTCTTGTTCCTTCGGGCAGCCAGGATAGCGCCTTCATTGATCAAGTTCTCCAGGTCGGCTCCTACAAATCCTGGTGTAATCTTTGCCAGCACTGATAGATCAACATCAGGAGCGAGAGGTTTCCCTTTTGAATGAACTTTGAGGATCGCTTCCCTGCCACGCATGTCAGGCCGATCGAGCACGACACGCCTGTCAAACCTGCCTGGTCTCAGCAGGGCAGGATCTAGAATATCCGGCCGGTTTGTAGCCGCCATGATGATGACATTGGTGTCCGTGTCAAAGCCATCCATTTCCACCAGCATCTGGTTAAGCGTCTGTTCACGCTCATCGTGGCTGCCTCCCAGTCCTGCGCCGCGGTGGCGCCCGACTGCGTCAATTTCGTCTATGAAAATGATGCAAGGTGAATGTTTTTTTGCCTGGTCGAAAAGGTCGCGAACCCGGCTTGCGCCAACCCCAACAAACATTTCAACAAATTCTGAACCTGAAATTGAGAAGAAAGGGACACCCGCTTCACCTGATACAGCTTTAGCTAAAAGTGTTTTCCCTCCGCCGGGAGGGCCGACCAGGAGGACACCTTTTGGAATCCTTGCGCCAAGGGAAATGAATTTTTGAGGTTCCTTTAAGAATTCCACAACTTCTTGCAGCTCTTCTTTTGCCTCGTTCACGCCGGCGACATCCTCAAAGGTGACCTTGGGTTGGTCACCAGAAAATAATCTGGCGCGGGATTTTCCAAAAGACATGGCCGCATTATTGCTGCCCTGTGCCTGCCTGAATATCAGGAAAAAAGCAGCACCGACTATTACGAAGGGGAGGATATAGCCCAGAAAGGAAATGATATCCACCCAGGGACCCGGCTGGGTAACCTCAATTGAAACATTAGCTGCATCCAGGTGCTCTTCTGTAACTCCGTAGTTCCGAAGTTGTTCGACAAGGGAAGCGTTTCCCTCTTTAGTTGAAGTCCGTTCTTCCCCATTTGCAAGGGTTATCGTCAGTGTGTTTTCATCTTGAACAATTTTTTCGACATTTCCGCGTTTGATTTCGGTTGCCACTTCATTAATTGGCATTTCGGCTTGTCCGCTGTCCTGGTTAATATTCATAAATACCATCGCTACAATCGCGATGAGTATCAGTATGTAAATAAAATTTGTTTGGCTACCTGGTTTCACAAAAATCCTCCGGAAAGATTTATATATTCTAAGTATGCAGACGAATTATACCAACCAAGTCTAAAAGAAATATCAGCAGAAGGGTTCTTAGAAATAATTTACAAAAAACCCGCCTGACGGCGGGACTGAAATAGTCCTCTATTAAACCCTGGTCACGTATTCACCCGTTCTGGTATCTACCCGGATAGTATCCCCTTCTTCTACAAAATTGGGTGTGTTTACCTCTGCGCCGGTTTCAACAATTACTTTCTTTGTTACACCCGTAGCGGTATCCCCCCTTACAGAAGCCTCGGCTTTTGTGACAATCAGATCGACTGTAGTTGGCAGTTCGACATCCAGCGGCTCATTGTTGTAGAAAGTGAGTTTGACCTCAATGCCCTCTTTCAAGAATTCTTTTTCTTCCCCAATTACCTCTCCAGGGATAGCCGGTTGTTCAAATGTCTCCATATCCATGAAATAATAGAGCGAGCCATCCGAATAAAGGAATTGAACATTATGATATTCAAGCCTGATGTCCTGAACGCGCTCTCCGGAGCCGAAAGTTTTTTCGAGGGTTGTACCGGTGCGCAAATTGCGGGCTTTGATGCGTATAGTTGCCGCGCCCCTACCAGGTTTATGGTGATGGTAATCTAAAACCTTGAAAATATCTCCGTCCAGTTCAAATGTGACGCCTTTTCTCAATTCATTTACATCAATCATTAAAAGTCCTTTTGAAATAAATTAACGGGGCATATTATATTCCAAAGGACTATCAATACAAGAGAAAAAAGCGGAGTTTCCTCCGCTTTTCAATTACCCTAGTTCGGGTTCAATGATCCCGTATGTGCCGTCTCTCCTTTTGTAGAGGACATTAACGGCACTTTTTTCGGCATTGTAAAAAATAAAGAAATCTTCGTGTCCAAGCAGATTCATTTGCTCAATAGCTTCAAGCTCATCCATAGGGGTTAAACGAAAATGTTTTCTCCTGGCGATCAACGGTCTCCCTTCAATTTCCTGTTCGTATTTTGCAATGATTTCTGATGTAGGCTTAGCGGCGGCTTTACTTCGGTATCTTTTCCCCTTATAACGTTCAATCTGTCTTTCAATTTTGTCCATCACCAGATCAATCGCCTTGCGAATATCATCAGCCCTCTCTTCGGCACGCAGAATGAATCCACGGCCTCGTAAGGTTATCTGAGCCACATAACGACTATCCGCTTTGCGAGCAGTCCTTGTGTAGGATAAATCGATGCGTGTTTCGTCAATCTTATTTAAGAAACGGTAAATCCTGTCAACTTTCTTAATAATGTAACTGTGGAGTTCATCACTCAATTCCATTTCTTTCGTAAAAATATCCACTTTTCTTGCCATGTTACCTCCTATAAATTAAATTGATTTTTTGTACGGGCAATAGTGAATACGTAAACTTTGTTTGCGCCAGAATTTTTTAGCGCTTTCGTGCATTCATTAATTGTAGCCCCGGTCGTGATAATATCATCTACGAGTAATATATTCTTCCCTTTGACAAAAGATAAATTTGCCGAAAAAGCATCTACCACATTCAGGCACCTCTCTTTTGCAGATAAACTCACCTGTGGCTTCGTGTTTTTCATTCTTATAAGGGCTTTTCCTGAAAATTCAACATCAATTCGTTCTGCTATCATTTTAGCAATAATAGCAGATTGGTTGTATCCGCGCGTTTTCATTCTCTGCTTGCTTAATGCCACCGGGACGATAATATCAATAACAGGATTCCAGTCAACAATACATTTAACCAAAGGGTCGATTAGAAAATCTGCCAACTTAATACGGCGGTTAAATTTATATTCCTGAATAATTAACTTTAGAATTCCCGAGTATATCCCCCAGGAGCAAATTCGGTCATATCTTGGGTTCTGGTTCGAACAAGTGGGACAAATTTTTGTGGAATTCGCATCCCCACCACAAATTTTGCATGTTGGGTCAGGTCGGTATATTTCTACTTGAGAAAAACATTCCGGACAAATGTCCGATCCAATGATACCGCAGCCGCAGCATGAGGGTGGATAAATCCAATCGAGCGCATTCCAGACAAATTCCCGAATTGTTTTCTGTATACTCCAATTTACTGTTCCCTGTTCGATCATCTTGTCTTCAGGAAATATGCTGAGAATCAGGAATCCTCCTAGACATTTTCTAAGAATTCTTGAACGAAATTGCTGATGGCAGGACCAAATAATTTAGCCAATATCATGATGATGAGTATCACAATAATGATAAATAGAAGATATTCCAGAATACCCTGATTTTCCCGGTATTGTGGAGATCTCATAAATTCGTCTCCTTTCCAAACTCAGTATATATCAAACCAAAAACAACGCGCAACTATTTAATGCAGATTACGTAAATAATGATAAAGGGTTTGCAAATAAATTAAATCATAAAAATAAATTGCTATAATCTAACTGGATAAGGTAAAAGCTGGAGGAGAAATGGATGATATATTAAAACGCATAAGCGAAGAACGGGATTTCTTTACAAAAATCATCGACAAGATACCCGGTTTTTCTGGATATGTTGAGAGGGCTGAAAGAAGGTCTGCGGATAAATTATTGAGAGAAAATATCGCAGATAGGTTTGAATCACTTTGGTCCAGGATTTCGGAGATACAGAAAGACGCAATTTCCAATGGGGATATTGAAATAATCGATGAACTAGAATCTTCGGCATTAAAATTAAGGCAATTTATTGACCGGGTAAGAACTGCTTCATATGGTTACGCGGGGTTTTTTGACCCGATCCGTATCAGAACCGAAGAGCTGGTTGCAATCTATCAGTATGATCTAACACTGCTAACTTTGGAAGAGGAGATTTCCCGGGCAATTGATAATGTGGAATCATCGATTGGGACAGACGGATTGCCAGCTGCTACAAGGCATCT
>CAYPPV010000004.1:0-22530 GCA_964412705.1 uncultured Pelolinea sp.
TAGCAGCCGGAATTGGGGAGGGGGATGAGGTGATAACGGTTCCGAATACTTTTATCGCTACTATTGCGGCGATAAGGTATACCGGTGCTACCCCGGTTTTTGTTGATATAGACCCGGTATCCTACACCATTGATCCCGCCCGAATTGAGGAAGCCGTAACGGAAAAAACAAAAGCTATTTGTCCAGTCCATTTATTCGGGCAGATGGCAGACATGGATCCTATCATGGAAATAGCAGCGAAACATAATCTTCTTGTTATTGAAGATGCAGCCCAGGCTCATGGTGCAGAATATAAAAATAAACGTGCAGGAAGTATTGGGGATCTGGGATGTTTCAGCTTTTACCCCGGAAAAAATCTAGGAGCGTATGGTGAGGGCGGATTGGTAACCACAAACAATCCGGATTACGCCAGGATAATAAGGATGTTGCGTGACTGGGGAGCTGATAAGAAGTATTATCATGACTTGAAAGGATTTAATTACCGCATGACCGGTTTGCAGGGGGCGATTCTTCGTGTAAAACTGCGCCATCTTGAAGACTGGACGGCGGCCAGGAGGGAGCATGCATCGCTTTATAACCAGCTTTTTGAAGGAACAGGTGTAATCACCCCGCAGGAAATGGAAGATGTCCGCCATGTGTATCATCTCTATGTAATCAGGGTAAAAAACCGGGATGAACTGCGGGAAGCTCTGCATAAGAAACAGATTTATACGGGCATCCACTATCCGATACCTGTGCATATGCAGAAAGCACATCAGGATCTCGGCTATATGGAAGGGGACTTTCCTCTGACAGAAGAAATCTCAAAAGAAATTCTTTCATTACCCATGTATGCCGAGCTCGAGGACAAAGAAATTGTTGAAGTGGTATCGCAGGTTGTGGACAATCTTCAATAAAAGGTGTTTTAAATAAAAAGATTAAACTAGATTGCGGATCAATTCTTTTATAGAAGTTCCAAGATCCTTTCGGAATAGGTGGAACACTTTTACCCAAAGCCTTCTGCAAGGGGTATGGCAGATATGGGTTTTCTCCACTTTGTGAAAAACCAAAAGACGCCGATGATCTATGTTTTTTCCATTTCAGGAAAATATGCATTACTGGTCAAAAGAACACGCTTCTATCAAGGATTTTTTGGCTTCTTTCGTGTGGATTTTCTTTTATGTATTGGAAACGATTCTCAGTACTCTGTTCAGGTCCTGTGCTGACAGCGAGGGATAGATGGGCAGGTTAATCGTTGTCCGGCTGGCGAGCAGGCTGTTCGGGTATGCCTCGTCCCCCGCGTATTGCCTGTAGGCAGGGAGGTGGGGCATGGAATATTCAATCAGCTGCCCGAACTGCACGCCCTCACTTGCGGCTTTTTCAAGGACCTTTTTCCGGTCAGGAACGCGGATCACGAAGTGGGAATAGGTGGCCCCCTCAACCCGCGGGGGCATTACCCAGCCTTCGGGCGGAGTTACATTCTCAAAATAATAGCGCGCAATCTCCCGTCTTTTCTCCTTGAATGCGTGATATTTCTTCAACTGTTCCATTCCCACTGCCGCCTCGGGGGCGGACAGGTGCCTGTCATAATCCGGAGGAAAATGAATGGCGTTGTCCAGGTGGTAGGCATCTGTTAGTCTTTTCAGCATTTTTGTATTTTCCTGCAGCCAGAATGTGAGACCGTAAATGAAACGGTTGAAAGCCGTTGCGGATGCCAGCAGATAAAAACGCCGCTTCCATTTTTCCAGCCATGATTTTTCTTTAAAGTGTTTGTCTCTCCAGGTGCGGAGCTTTTCAGCGGTGTCCGCATCATTCGTTGTCATCACACCGCCGAATATGGATGTGATTTGTTTGCTGATGCCGAGGCCAAAGAGGGCGGCGTCCCCGGAATTTATAACGGATTTGCCCTTCCATTCCGCTTCGAATGAATGGGCGCAGTCCTGAATGATAAAGATTTTTCGCCCATAGCGGTTTTCCGCATCCCTGACAATTTCCAGGACGCTTTCAACATCCATCGGGTAGCCGAAAAGGTGGGTGGGAATAATCGCGCGGGTGCGTTCATTTATGGCCTGCGCGATCAAGTCCAAATTCATGTTGTAGTCGGTCAGGTTGATATCCACAAATTTGGGTATGTTTCCGCTCAGGACGGTTGCGTGGCCGACCACTGAGCAGGTATAGGCCGGTTGGATGATTTCAGCGTTCTTGATTCCCATCGCGTGGAAAAAAGCCCAGAGCGCGCTTCTCCCGTATGAGAAAGCAGCGGCATGCCTGGCGGAAAAGGTTTCTGCAAAATTGCGCTCAAATTCTTTGATATGGTTGGGATGAAAGTAAAAAAGGGCCCGAATCTCTTCCTTGCCAATAGGTGGTTTCAACCTTGGGATCATTTGTATTATCCTGTTTTCTCAGCCCAATCTCTCAGCGTGATGCAGTCATAATCCGCGGCGATGGTTTCAATGATTTCCTGAAACACTCCCAATTTCTTTTTAAGGGGAGTTGCCAGTGCCTGCGGTACATATACGCCCTTTTCATTTAGCGGCATCTGGTTTTGGAGCTCGGGCATGCTGTAATCAGCGAAATCGGAGAGGTGCATTTGGAAATGGATGGGGAGGTTTCTCTTTCGGAGCCTTTTATAAAGATGGTGGAAGAATCCTGTGCCGGTGAACAAAAAAAGGGTCGCGAAGAAGGGCAAACGCGCAGCCGGGGAAACAGAGACCGGGAATTCCACCAGCCCTCCCTCACCCTTCTTGCCCAGCGATGAAGCCGTAGTTTTGTAAGGCGTAATGGGCGCAAACATATAGCGCCACATACCCATCGTGGTGCGCTCTGGTTTGGGCTGTTTGTACATGCTTGCCCAATGGGTGAATTTCATCAGCGGCATGAGGAAAGTGGGAAAAATGGATGAATCGTATATGTACCCAGATTTCCTCAGGATTGGAATTGTCCCATTATCAATATTCCATCCGGGGGACCGGAAACCAACCGGGCGTACGCCTGTGATCTCTTCACAGAGGTCGCCCATTTTGGTGATTTGCGTTTCCTTTTCCTTTGGACTGAGCCAGCGGAACCCCTGAGGGTGGTTATATGAGTGGTTGGCCAATTCGTGCCCAGCCTGGTGGGCAACTTTCACAAAAGGGCGGTTTTCTTCATGTAAAAGATCTGTCCCTACAAGGAAAAGGGTTACGCGGATGTTGAATGAGTAAAAAAAATTAAAAATGGTATCCATACCCTGCCGAAACTCGGCGTACGTATATCCATCCGGATTGGTACATCCCTTACCCTTGTATATGGATGAAAGCGAATCAACATCAATTGATATAGCTGCAGTGGGTTTCATCTATCTATTTCTACTTTTGAACCGGCGAATTTAATAGTCTGCCGCATTTTGGTTTGATTTTTTTCATTTAACAAACGAGTGTCAATATCGCAGCCTGTGATGGCCGCCATATGTCCGGGATGAAAATATCTGGCCGTAGCCATATGAATGGCTGAAAATTTTTCTCCATAACGCAGATATTTCAAATCGAATTTCCCGGTTTTCCTGATTTCATCGCTAATCTGTATCTCATGGGGAAAAAATTTTACCAATCGTTTTCTTTCCATCCGGACAGGTTTTTGCTTTTTGATTAATGCACCAACAAGAATTTTCTTAATCCATTCATTAATGGGTCTGATTTTCATAAGAGTCAGGTTTAAAAACCGGAGAATGAAGAACTTGGTTGGAGAGGGGTCAGGGGAATCTATTATATAAAACCGGGATTCCATTGAAATTGTGTCTTTCTTAAAAGAAATCCCATTTTCCAGCTGGCCTACCTGTGTGGATATGGTTTTTCCACCTCCCGTTTTTCCGAAAATCCCGCAGTCGTCCAGAACAATCTTATTGTTTTCCTTATTGAAAATTTTTGCAATCCCACCGCTGGATGCGCCCAGTATGCAGTAATAATCTTTTTGGGAAATGGCCGCAACTCCAGCCTGGGCAAATATCATCCGCTCATTTTCTTTCTGAAAAGGCAGTTTTACTGCCCTGTGTTGAGAATCATGTGTATGTGTATCCAGAACCTGGATGTAGTTGTTCAGCACGGGTGCGGTGTTTCCCATGTCCAAATCCATCAGCGTGACTGTGTTTCCTGATTCAATGGAATCAATCATATAATCATGCATCATTTTTGCGGTTTCGGATTCTTCCCCCAGCAGGGCAATGCCGCCCGGATAATAGATTTCCGTTCTTCTGCTTCCATATTCCCCGCCAAAAGAACCATCCGGATGAATAAAATATTTGAGAAAATCAAGCGATTTTGCCAATGATTCCCGCAACCCGGACTGAGGGAAATTTTGTTGTATATTGGCAAGATAATACATACAGAGGGTCTGGTAGCCGGGATCGGCGCCCCCGTACTCCGGATACCATCCCTCCTCTGATTGGCTCCTAACGATGTATTGAATGATCTCTTTCGCTTTATCTGCATATTTATGTTTGCCAAACTGTTCGCCCGCGAAAAGAAGCCCCAGCGCTGCGCCTGCCAGATGGTTGGAAATAACCCCATGCTCTTCGTTCTGGTTGCACAGGAAATCAGCGGATCTCTCCAAACCTTCCAGAATTTTTTCATCTTCACGGCCATCAAGCGTTTCCTTCACCTTTCTATAAGCCTGAATTAAATCGGCGAGAATAAAAGCGGTTGCTCCGTAGCTGTGTTCGTTGGGATAAGCCTGGTCAAAGGAACCGTCCTTGTGCTGAATCCGGAATGAATATATCAGTCCGGAAGAGATTACATGCTGAATTTTTTTTCTGTCCTCCTCTTTTTTTTGCTGTTCGGCATACCATGCTAGGGGCAGGAGATTTCTCTGGAAAGTCGCTTCCGGAAAATCGGCAATTTTCCAAGCCCAGAATCTTCTGTCCAAACACCCATAAGTTGAAGCGGTTGGATCCCGGTTTATTTCGCTCAATAGCGATCTGCAGGTTGTGAGAACCTGGTCCCTGATTGTGATTTTCATTATGTTGAAATTATAACTTTCAAGACCTGATGAATGGTCGTAAATTCATTCGATGGATTCGCTTGAATTCAGATTCCTGAAAAAGCGGATGCCGTCAATGAAGAGTTCAATAATAAAACCGGATAGAGCAATGACATATCTGGCTAATAACGTCAGAAAGGTAACAGCCACGGCAGTTTCGCGGGAGATGCCAATCATCATTTGACTGGCAACCATCATTCCTTCTCCGGGGCTGATACCGATCACGGAAAGGGGGATGATGCGGGCGAGTTGGGGAAAAAGGATGACCCCGATAATGTCAATAATGGGTAAAGGGTAGACTTCCTGGAACAGAAAATAATGCGAAGCTGAAAATGATATGTGGGCAAGGCAAGAGATAAAAAACGAAACCACAATTTGTTTGGAATTTGCTGAAATGACACCCCATGCCTGAATGATTTTTTCCCTTAAATTTGCATTCTTAAACCTGCGCCAGGCCAGGAAGAGGCCTATGGCTAGCAGTATGACTAGGATTGAAGTTATGAGGATGATGTTTCTTGAGGGGAGGATATTATTAAGATCTATTTGTAAATCTCTCCCCATTATTAGGAGCGCGCCAAATGAGATAAATGCCATACTGGCGATTCCAACAAACCGATCAATCATCAGCACCGCTGTAGAAGAGATGGTTTTATTACCCCTGGCGTTCATTTTGATGACCCGGGTGACCTCGCCGGTTATTGACGAAGGCATTACGATTGTTACGAATTCTGCCAGGTTGTTCGCGTGATATAGATAAAGCAGGGGAATCTTCGGGTTATTTAAGATTTTTTTTCCATTCAGTTTCCATCGCCATGCATAAAGAATTCTGCTGATTGAGATGGCTGCCACGTACAAAATGAAGGAGAGTATCGAAAAATTTTGAAATGTTTCTCTAATATCCTGAATATTGATGTATCTGGATCCAATATAGAGGAGAACGATTAGCGCAATCCATTTCAGAGCCTGGAGAATGCGATTCGTCTTTTTCTTATCCGCAGGTTGTTGCTTATTCATAAATTAGCCGGGAAAATTGACTTCACATAATTATTACCCAGCACGGGTGAATTTTTTTTATGCCGGGTTCGGATGAATTTTAACCCAACTAATGGTTTGTCTTTATAATATGTTTTTAGTAAATTAATTTATTGAATTAGGAGGAAGTCAAATGGCACATATGTTTGTCCCTGGGCCGGTAGATGTCGCGCCTGAAGTTCTGGATGTGTTAAAAAAACCTTTACTGCCGCATAGGAGCAAGGAATATGAGGAGATACACCGCAGCGCGGCTGAAAAGGCGCAGAGAATATTCTTTACAGAATCCCGCGTTTATATCGGTACGCATACCGGTTCCGGTATGCAGGAAGTGGGTGTGCGTAATCTTGTTGAGAAAGATATCCTCTGCTGCGTGAATGGCGCTTTTTCCAAACGCTGGTATGATGTGGCTGTCTCCAATGGAAAGTCTGCAGACCGCTGGGATGTTGAGTGGGGCAAAGGGCTTCCCCCGGAGGGCCTTCGTGAACAACTGAAGAATAAACATTATGAGGCTGTGGCCATTGTCCATAATGAGACTTCCACCGGTGTTGAAAACCCGGTAAAAGAACTCGCAGAGGTGGTCAGGGCGATAAGTCCGGAAACGTTTATCATGGTAGACGCCGTTTCCTCGTTGGGCGGTGCGCGAATTGAAATGGATGCCTGTGATATTGATTTTCTGCTCACTTCTTCGCAGAAATGCCTTGCGCTTCCGCCGGGACTGTCATTGGCCGGTGTCAACGACCGTGCTCTTGAAAAAGCGGCGGCTGTCAAAAATCGCGGTTGGTATTTTGATCTTCTGCTGATGGAAAAACACCGTATTAAAAATTCAACAGCCATGACGCCGGCAGTTTCACTGGTTTATGCCCTGGATTTCCAACTGGATCGTATCCTTGCAGAAGGTTTGGATGAGCGTTTTGCCAGGCATGCAGCCATGTCGCAGCGTGTGTATGACTGGGCAATGGAAAAAGGCATGTCGACCTTTGCTGAAGAGGGTTACCGGTCAAAAACTGTTGCAACCATCAATAATGACTTGAATCTGGATATTCCCGCCCTTAACAATTATCTGATGGAGAATCATGACATGCGCATTTCCAATGGATATGGAGAACTTAAGGGAAAAACTTTCCGCATCGCGACCATGGGCGAAACGACGATGGAGGACGTGGAGAAATTACTGAATGCCATAGATGAGTTTATCGCAAAGCAGTAAAAAATTACATCCGCAAGATTATGATAAATAGAAGCCTTGGCTTCTATTTTTTATAAAAAATTCGCGAGGAAGACTTCAGTCTTTTTATAAAAATCGCGGATATTTTCTCTCTGTCTGAATCCGTGCCCTTCTCCCTCATAAATCTGCAGCATGCAGGGAATACCCCGCTTTTTTAATTCCTGATAGATCCGCTCAGATTGTGAGCAGTCAACCACGGGATCGTCGCTTCCATGGAAAAGAGCAACCGGATCCCTAATTTCATCAATGTGGTTGATTGGGGATCTCTCTACAAAACGTCGGTAATCCGTTTTCAGATCGCCAGTTAAGAACCGGTGATAATATTTTTCAAATTTATGTGTATCTTCTGCGTCCGCTACCAAATCTGTTACGGGGTAACTGCAGATGCCCGCTTTGAAAAACCCCGGGAATTTGATAAGTGTATTCAATATGGTGTATCCCCCGGCGCTTGAACCCATTAATACGATTCTGTTTTCATCCGTGAACCCCGCTTCAATCAAATAATTGGCAAACCCCCGGGTATCCTGGACGTCAACAACGCCCCAGTTCTGGAAAAGGAAATCCTGATAGTCATAGCCGTAACCCGAGCTGCCCCTGTAATTCAGCATGGCAAATGCAAAGCCCCGGGAAGTGAAGTAATAAGCGTCTTTTGAGTAACTAAATGCACTAAGAGATGTTGGACCGCCGTGTACATGAAGGATGAGCGGTGGTTTCCCCTTTTTAAATAAGTTTTCGTTCAGAGGATGAACATAGAAACCGTATATAGAATGGTTCTGCGAACCTTTGAAATCAATTTTTCGGAAATGGATTTCCGGATAATGCGGAACATTTTCTTCCAGAAAGAAATTCAACTTCGCTGTTTTTAGATTCAAGTTGCAGATTTGTTTGGGATGGCTGGGTGAAGATCCAAGAAAGGTGAGCGTGTTTGATTGGTCCGACGCGCTTATCTGAGTAGCCCACGTGATTGGATCAATTGGGATTTCTCTATCTTCGGCGTGATGGATTGCCTTTTGGCACAGTGTTGTCTTTCCTTTTCGATACTTGAAACAATAAATATTCCGGCAATCCTGTCCCCAGGCATAAGTGCGGATACCCTGCACCCATTCCGGAAGTTTAAGATGAAAACCTTCCCCCTGAATGATGCATTCAGTGTTCCCGCTTTCCAGGTTAACGATGAGTAAGCTGTCCCAGTTGCCATCGCGCTGAATGTAACTCAGCCATTTTCCGTCAGGCGAGAATTGCGGTTGAGCTGCCGCACAACCTTCTCCTCCCGCAATGTGGACTTCTTCAGTTAATAGGAAATCATTCCCTGAAATTTTTCCAAGCTTAACACAAGAAGCCTGCCAGGGCATGTGCGGGTGGTTCCACTCAACCCAGGCGGCAGATTTACCAGAAGGATGCCATACTGGATCCATATAGAAATCAGATTCCTGAATTACTGGAAACACTTTTTCTGGTCTTGACAAACGTACACCGCCTATCCCCGCATTGCCATCCTGTTCAAAAACAAAGAGAATTTTTTCCTCATTCTTGGAAATAGATGGGGAGGCAGTTCTGTATATGGGAGGAACTATCTTTTCAAGTCTGCCGGACCCATCAACATTTCCCTTTATGATCGCGCCTGATTTTTCAGAGAAGACAAATTGTGTTTTTCCGGTATCGAATTCTCCACCACCATAATTGAGATTCCCTCTCACATTCCAACTATTGGATAGTAGAGTCTTTTTTCCCCTTATTTCCATTTGGTAAATTGAACCCTGGCCGTCTACAGATTCCACCCAAAGGAACTGGTCTATCCCGTCGAGATATTTTATATCCGCAATATTGGGATAATCTATCAGGTAGTCAATTGAAAGCGGCTGGGTATTAATTTGACTCATAGATTCTGGTTATTAAAAAAGAACTCACTGAATACCAGTGAGTTCTTTTACTTATTTGATATCCTTTGGCCGCCATAACTTTTTAAGTTTGGCTTTATCTTCCTCTGCAAGATCCTTCCAGTTGTCAATTTTCGCTGTGATGTATGCAATGGATGCGGTTGGCAGGCATTCCACCTTACCGGTCAAAATTTGGACAAATGCCTCCATTCCAGGATTGTGCCCGACCAGAACCACAACATCGCTGTCTTTCCCGTATTTTTGAATCGCTTTAAGAATATTTGAGGGTTCGGCCATATACAGCGTATCAAGATATTGGATCTTCCCTTTGTACTTAGAAGATTTTGCCAGTAGTTTAGCCGTCATTTTTGATCTTTCGGCTGTTGAGGATAGGATGATATCCGGAACGAGTTTTTTGGATTTAAGGAGTTTCCCCATTCTTAAAGAATCTTTTACACCTCTTTTTTTCAAAGGGCGTTTATGGTCTGGGATATCCGAATCTTTCCAGCTGGATTTGGCATGCCGCATTAAAAGTAATTTTTTCACTCAGCTATTCTCCCTTATGAGTATTATCGCGCGCAAAGTATAACATAGCGCTGAGAAATCTTTCATAATAAATTTCCATACATGCCGGTATAAAATATAAGACCTATGAATGATCAGTCGTTATATGTTGGAGAAGAGATTGAAGCAAGATATCACAAAAAGCGGGAAGTCATCAAAACACCTGTCTGTCCGGATTATTTCGAATGGAAAAACCAGACTTTTTTAATCAAACAATTATTATCCGAATGGAAGGATTTTACGAGAAAAGGGCGTTTTAACCGCAACATGAGTCCCGGGCACAAAAAGCGCGCGTATCTCTCCGGCTCATGGGGAGTTGGGAGATTCTTTTTCAGAGTAAAAACGGATTCGGGAAGAGTATTTGACATCTATTATGACCGTGGCCCAGGAAAAGGGTCGGACAGAAAGGGTTATTGGATACTTTTTAAGGAATAGATTAAATAAATTTATTAGAGAAATTAATTAATTTAAAATCGTATTGGAATAAATAAAACATATGGATATAATGATAAAAATAATTAAAGAGAATATATCGAATGTTAGAAAAATGCCCTGTTTGCGAAAATAATTTGATTATCACGAGACTATACTGTGATCACTGCGGTACGACATTATCCGGTCAGTTTGGATCGCCATCATCCAAATTCAGTAATTTAAACAGTGAACAGCTGAAATTTCTTGAAACTTTTATTCGCTGTGAGGGAAAATTTAACCGGATGGAGGAGGAGTTGAATGTCTCCTATCCGACTATTAAGAATCGCTTTTCAGATCTACTAAAAGCCCTTGGTTATGATTCTGGTTTGGGAGAAGATAAAGGGCAGGAAAATGAAGAAAAAATTTCGATTTTGCAAAAGCTGGATAAAGGAGAAATATCACCTGAAGAAGCAGATAAACTCCTGAGAGGATGAAAGTTGAAAAATTATCTGATGCTGAGGTAGACCATGAATGAAGAAAAAATGATGATCCTTAAAATGCTGCAGGAAGGAAAAATAACAGCTGAAGAGGCCGCGAAGCTCCTTGAATCTGTTGAAACCGGCGGGGAAAAAGATGAGGGCGGAAAGATCAGAAGTGAAAAAGGAAAATTCTTCCGCGTGAAAATTACAGATACTGATACGGGAAAATCACGGGCAAATATCCGCATCCCCCTCAATGTGTTAGGCGCTGCGACTAAATTTGGCGCAAATTTTGTGCCTGATATTGAGGGATTGGATAATCAGGAACTTTCCTCTGCAATCCGCAGAAGAAAAGTGGGCAAAATCATTGATGTGTATGATGATGAAGATGGGGAACACGTAGAAGTATTCATTGAGTAAACACGGATGGTGAATCAACCATCGGCTAACTGGCGAAAGATTTTTTTCCTGATTTGGTCAGGGCAGGCTTTTAGTCTGTTAGGAAGTGAGCTTGTTCAATTTGCGCTCGTTTGGTATTTAACAGAAAAAACCGGATCAGCATCAGTGCTTGCGCTGGCATCCTTTGCCGCCCTCCTTCCCCGTGTGCTGATTGGACCTGTTTCTGGAGCGCTGGTTGACAAATGGAATCGACAAAGAATCATGATCGCTGCAGATGCAGCGATTGCCATCGTTACAATCCTTCTGCTCACGGATTTTTGGTTGACAACTGTAAGACCCTGGCATATTTATCTGGTCATGTTCCTGAGATCAATCGGTTCCGGGTTTCACTGGCCTTCCATGCAGGCATCTACTTCACTGCTTGTTCCCAAGGAAAACCTCCCAAAAATCGCTGGTCTCAACCAGACATTGAGAGGGTTGTTGGGAATTGTCTCACCTGTTGCGGCAGCGCTGCTGCTTGAAACCGCTTCAGTCATTGTGATTCTTTTGATTGATGTGATTACAGCTCTGATTGCAATTGTGCCCCTTCTTTTTGTAAATATCCCTCAGCATGAAAAACCGGAGGTGGAGCTAACAACTTCATTATCGAAAATTTTTATGGAAATCAAGCATGGATACGCTTATCTTGTGAGATGGAAGGGCCTTTTCTACCTTGCTCTGGCAGCCGCTGCTTTGAATTTTTTTCTTCATCCTGGATTTACTTTTACCCCCCTGCTGGTTACGAAATATTTTGGCAAAGGACCGTTTGAATACAGCTTAATTGAATCTGTGTTCAGCTGCGGAATGATATTGGGAGGTGTTCTATTAAGCATTTGGGGCGGATTCAAGAAAAATATTTTAACCACCCTGAGCGGCATTCTTGGTTTGGCTGGAGGGACTTTAATAATTGCATTGGCTCCTTCAGATAATTTTTTGCTGGCGGTGGCGGGGATGGCGATAGCCGGGTTTATGCAGCCGATTGCCAACGGTCCAATTTTCGCCATTATGCAAGCAAACGTTGAACCCTATATTCAAGGCCGAATTTTTTCACTGCTTGAAAGCATGGTATCCGCAATGATGCCGTTAAGTATGCTGGTGGCCGCACCGGTAGCTGAATGGATTGGCGTCCGCGGATGGCTGATGATAGGTGGAATTGGGTGTTTGGTTATTGGAATTGGCGGATTCTTTTCGCCACCTCTTCTCGGCATCGAGGAAAAACGCAACCTGAAAACAAAATTAAGCGAGTAGAAATTTAATAGAAATAAACAGGACCGCAACTGCTGTGACCGCAGCAGTCACAAGAGCAGTCTTTTTTTCTTGCCTGATCAGGACCTTACCTCCGAATAAACCGGTTTCTACGCCATAAGATGGCCCCGCAAACCAGGAGAAAAGAAATCCGCCAATCAGTCCCCCCAGATGCCCCCAGTTGTCTATTCCTGGAGAGAGGCCAAGCACCAGATTGACTGCGATCACTATGGTAATGTTTGTCAGCATAGGTCTGGCGGCGGAGCCCAGAAGATGCCGGTTTTGATAAATGTAAACTGCTTGCGATGCGATCAGCCCGAAGATGGCGGTGGATGCACCGAGGGAGGCATTTGGTGAAAGAAGAAATGAGATTGTATTACCCCACAGGCCGCTTAATATGTAAAGCGCGATAAACGGCCATTTACCATAGCGCGCTTCGACCTGGGGTCCAATAGAAAATAGTGCGTACATATTAAAACCAATGTGGAGAAGGGAACCATGAAGAAGCACCGGGGTCAAAAAACGCCATATTTGACCCTGGAGAATCAACGCATTAATTTTTGCACCCCATGCAGCCACTAAATCGTAACCAAAAATGAATTCCGAAAGAATTTGCAGAATGAAAACGGCAATTGTTATTAAAATAATCAGGTTGGAGAGATTGAACCGGAAGCGAAGGTTCATGAGGCTGTTTTAGACCTTGATCTTTCTTGGTTTTGCCCTAAGATGTTCGGCTGTGATGATAGCTTCAATATTATTGATTGTTTCCTTCAGTTTGTTCTGCGCGTTGACAACAATGTAATCAAAATTTCGGGCTTTTTCAAGCTCTTCGTTTACTGTTTCGATGCGAGTATCCATATCCCGGTCATGGGCATGCCGGCGGCCTTCCAGGCGCTTGTACCATTGTTTTTCATTTCCGGGAACCAGGAAGATAAGAATAGAATCAGGATACAATTTTTTAATTCTTTCTGCGCCCTGTACATCCAGCCGTAGGATGACATCCTTTCCAGAATTAATGGCTTTCCGGATTTCTGATTTGGGGACGCCTTTGTAGTCCTTATATACCTTTGCGTATTCGATCAGTTCATCCTGTCTGATCATCTCTTCAAATCGCTCACGTGATACGAAATAATAATCCACACCTTCTTTTTCACCCGGCCGCGGTTTCCGGGTGTTGGCGGTAACTACATGATAGATGGGGAATTTGCTCTTTTTCAACGCGCGAAGGACCGTGTCTTTTCCCACGCCGGATGGGCCGGAAATTACCAGCATCAGGGGATGGATATCAAGAATATCAAAATCTACAGAAATCTTGGGGTAGCTGTTTGTCTTTTTATGATCCACGATTAGCGATGATTATAATTGAAATCAGACTAGCAAAAAAGAGAAATAAATGCCCCGATACGATTTTCGATGCCGGAAATGTAAAAAATTGTTTGAGATTCAAATGACCTACGAAGACTATGGAGTTAAGAAAGTTCACTGTCCCCATTGCGGCAGTGGTGGCGCAGAAAGATTTATCAAAAATGTTCGTCTGCTGAGGTCTGAGGAGAGTCGGATTGCAGAATTCGACCAGTTCTCGGGCATGGATGATCTGGCTGCGATGGAAGAAAACCCCAGGGAGCTTGGCAGAATGATGAAAAAAATGAGCAGTGAACTGGGAGAAGAAATGAGCCCGGAATTTAATGAGGTAGTCGACCGGCTAGAAAGTGGCCAGAAACCGGAAGATATTGAAAAAGACCTGCCCGATTTTGGTATTGGCAATGCTTAATGCCACATAGACCTCAAATGAGGTCAGAATGAATGAATATAATCTCTAAGCTCTTCATAAGACCGCATTCCACTGATTCGGCTTAGAAATTCATTCAAATCCCTGCTGCGCGCGCGCAGTGTGCGAACATCTTCTCCAACCGGGTCCGCGCCGGCTGCGCTGTACGGCGAATCCGCATAAGCTCCGTAAAACGCGAAATACGCCTGGTTGAGCTTTCTTATCATATAGCCGTTTTCACAAAAAATCTTTCGCTGTTCTTCCATGAATTGTTCTGCCTCCTCAATTTTTCCCTCAGAGAGTAGTTGATCTACGGCCAAGCGTGTCTCATACATCTGCTTCCGGAAGTCAAAAACTGGCGCGTTGTCCGGGATTTCGTCTGGAAATACCTGATATAGAACTTCAAGATTATGATCATGACTAGGGCCAGAAAAGCGATTTTTTGATTCAGATGTCCCTCTCTCCGTAAACATCCTGCTGATTTCCTCACCAACGATGGAAGCAGTTGTTTCATTCATGGTTCTCATTTCTGGTGAGGATGAATATCTTATTCCCAGTGGCCGGAAGATAAGGTAATTATGAGTCCACTCATGCGCGACTGTTTCAACCAGGTAAGGAAAGGAATAGGTATCAATCACCATGGAAGGGTAAGTGCTGATCCCGCTGACCGGAACGACAAGAGCGGAATATTCTGTGGAATTTTCCACTTTTTGTTCAATCCGGACAATGTCTTCCAGGTTGAGATCAGACTTTAAGGAAATGCTTGCATCCTGCTGAATAAAATTCCTTGGAGAAACAATCAGATTATTGGGAAGTTTGGAGACATGGTACAAAACAGGCGGGAAAGGTTGTCCTAGAACAGCAAGATTCAAGTCGCCAAGCACCCTGGAAACCTGGTTCTGGATAACCATTTCAGCGAGCAGGGATTGGCTGGAGAGGATTATCCCAAGTTGTTCAAGCCGTTTGTTTAATTCGGATGATTCATCCAGTGGATTCCTTACATTCGGATCAGAAAAAATCTCTGCAATCTGGTACTGTAGATCCCCAACTCCCTCATGGATGGAATTATAATCGTCCATTATTTTTTGTTCTTGTACATCAGATAGATAATGGCTGATGCCGAGGCTGAACATAGAGAATTTTTTCCACACCGCATCGGCAGTCCATCCGGCGAAATCAAACTCATGATTACGTACGTGCAGCCGGATTTTATCCGCTTGCCCGGACGGAATAAGGGTGCTGGCTGAGATAATGAATATAAGGCAAGCAAATGAAACTGTTGTCTTTATGGATTGAAGGATTTTCCACTCCATCAGTTCGTAGTGTAATGCTTTTTGAAATATAACATGAATGTTAAGGAAATTTTTACACGATTTTTGCATTTGAGCGATATAATCTTTGCGTATAAAATATACGCTTTTGATAATTTAAATGGAAAAGTGAGGTAGCCATGGCCAGGCCGAAGAATTCACCAGAAAAAATTGCCCGTATGCGAAATGCAATGATGGATGCGGTAGTCGAACTCTTGGATGAAGTCCCTCCAGAAAAAGTGAGCATACGCATGATCGCTGAAAAAATTGGCGTATCCCATATGGTTTTTTATACGTATTTTAAAGACCGCTCCGAAATCATGGAAGCCCTTATTGAAAGGCAGCAGGAACGGATCGACAGACATTTTGAAGGTTTGATAGAGAAAACCGAACGGGAATCTGTTAAAGACGTATTGAGGACTGTTTTACGGGATTACGAGGAGACTGCACACAACCATCCGAAAATCTTCCGCCTGTTCTGGATGACCCCAGAAGGGAGCGACGCTGAAAAATTGGACAGCATCAAACATAAGGAACCCACTATCAGGAATATCGCGGAGCTGCTTAAACTGGGTATGGACAAAGGAGAATTTGTTGTACGGGATCCAAATCTGGCAGCCGTGGTTGTATTGACATTAATAAATGCTCCAATCATTTTGCATCAGTGCGGGGAAAGGTCACTCGGGATTACTTGTGAACAGCTTTTAGATGAAGTAGTTGTTTCTGTTTTATCATACCTCGAAGGCTAGCAGTAATATTGGACTAAAGGATTAGATGGCAAAAAATACAGATAAAAAAGGGATAACCAATGGAAAATTTACCCCTAAGGGGATATTTTTCTGGATAAAAGAAAAACAAATTCGCTGGATTGGTTTAATAGTGTTAGTGATCGTTGCAGCCTGGTTGTTGGTCAGAACGCTTTCGTCTAACGCGGATGAAAATGGGGAATACCAGGTAGCAGAGATTAGTCGAGGTGACCTGATCGCAATTGTCGGTGCGACCGGTATTGTTGAGCCCAATCAGACTGCAGAAGTAAATTGGGAGACGTCGGGACGAATAAAAGAAGTAAATGTTAAAGTGAATGATTTTGTGGAACAGGGCGTGGTTTTGGCAGAGCTCGCGGATAACACCGTTCCGCAATCGGTCATTCAGGCCCGTGCCGAACTTGTTGAAGCCCAGAAAAAACTGGACGATTTGCTGAATTCCCGAACAGAGAGCGCGGAAGCGTACCAGGCTCTTCTTAATGCCGAAAGGGAAGAACAAATTGCAAAGGACTATCGGGATGAATGGAATTACTTAAATGCAGATTGGGACAGAGTTTATGAAGCCCGGGAGACTTTTCTTAGGGCTGAGGAGGATCTTTGGGATGCCCAGAAAGCATTTAAAGTTGTTGAAAACCTTCCCGTAGAAGATCCACAGAGAGTTCAGGCAAAAGAAAACTTGGATGAAATCCAGGCTCAACGCGACCGTGCCTTACGGAATCTAACCTATATCCTGGGAAAGTCCTATGATTACGAAGTAGCGATTGATTTTGCTGATTATGAAATTGCAGTTGAAAAACTTGATGATGCGCGCCGTGAATGGGAACGGTTGAAAAATGGTCCGGACGCAAATGATATTGAAGCGGCCGAAGCGCGTGTGGCAGCGGCGGAAGCCGTGGTATCCCTCAGTTGGCTGGAAGCGCCTTTTGCCGGTACGGTTACCCAATCTAACTTAAAGGTGGGAGATCTGGTCGTTTCCGGATCCAAAGGTTTTCGTATAGATGATCTTTCTGAATTGTTTGTGAAAGTTGATATATCGGAGGTGGATATCAACCGTATTGATGTCGGCCAGCGTGCGGACTTAACGTTTGACGCGGTATCTGGAAAAACGTATCAGGGCGAGGTCACGGCGGTCTCTTCAGTTGGCATTGATACGGGTGGTGGAGTGGATTTTGAAGTTACCATCCGTATTTTCGATGTGGATGAGAGAGTTCGGCCGGGTATGACGGCCGCTGTAAATATCATTGTGAATGAAATTAATGATGTCCTGACTGTGCCAAATAGAGCTATTCGCCTGATGGAAGGTCAGAGAATAGTGTATCTGCTTGAAAACGGTGAGCTGAGAGAGGTGGAAATTGAGATTGGCGCGTCATCCGATGTCAGTTCAGAAGTAATCTCAGGTAAGCTTAAGGAAGGGGATATGGTGGTGCTGAATCCGCCCATTATACTGCAATCAAATGGCGGACCGCCGGCGTTTGTGAGGTAACCGTTGGCAAGGAAAAAACAAGTTATCCTCGCCAAGAATCTGACGAAGGTTTATCAGATGGGCGAGGTGAAAGTTCATGCGCTGCGCGGCGTCTCCATTACCATAAAACCCAGTGAGGTTGTTGCCATCATGGGTCCTTCTGGTTCCGGGAAATCCACCTTAATGAACATTATTGGCTGCCTGGACAGGCCAACGGGCGGAGAATATTACCTGGATGGGGAACTCGTTTCAAATCTGAGTGATGATGAATTAGCATTAATACGCAATCAAAAGGTCGGCTTTGTGTTCCAGAATTTTAATTTGCTGTCCAGATCATCGGCATTAATGAATGTGGAACTGCCTTTACGATACGCGGGTGTGATAGAGGGGAGAAGAGACCGGGCTGCAGCCGCGCTGGAATCAGTTGGTCTGGGTGATCGTATTAACCATAAACCGACCGAATTATCTGGAGGTCAGCAGCAGCGGGTTGCTCTTGCCCGTGCAATTATCAACAACCCCTCTATTATTTTGGCTGATGAACCAACCGGCAACCTGGATTCAAAATCTGGTGATGAGATTATGCGTCTTTTATTAAAATTGAATGAGGATTTCGGAACAACGCTGATCATCGTCACGCATGATCCTGTCATTGCGAAGATGACTCAGCGCACAATTAATTTGTATGACGGGAAGGTGCAGAAGTAATGGATTTTACCCAGTCCATCCGTGAGGCGCTCGAAAGTCTGAGCGCAAATAAGCTGCGTGCAGCGCTGACCATTTTGGGTATCGTGATTGGTGTGGCTGCAGTCATTGCTATGCTTGCAGTCGGGACAGGAGCGCAGGATACGATTCTGGGGTCTATCAGCGGAATTGGCACGAACTTGTTATTTGTTTTCCAGGGAAATTTTCTGGAAGATATTCCTAATGAACAGCCGTTGACAATGGGGGACGCAGCCGCCATCGCTGATGTTTTTCAGGCGCCCCATGTTCAGGTTGTCGCCCCGGCAATAAATGGATCAATAAAAGCAGATTATGGGGGAGAAATGGCCAATGTAGAGCTTTTTGGCGTGACTCCTGAATTCGAATCCGCAAGGAATTATGGTTTGATTGAGGGAAATTTCATAAATGATGAGCATTTGAACGGTAGGGCATCAGTTGCTCTGCTTGGTCCTGAGGTTGCAGATAAATTATTCGGCAGGCGGGAATTCATCACTGGCGAAACCGTCCGCCTGGATGGACAGCCCTTTCGGGTAATCGGAGTGCTGGAACCGAAGGGGGGTGGATCTTTTGGAAGCCAAGATAATGTTGTTCTAACTCCCCTGACCACAGCCCGCTTGCGCCTGCTGAATCGTGAACCGGGCGAATTGGATGTGCTCTATGTGCAGGCGATCAGCGCGGAAGCAGTCCCCTTGGCAAACCAGGAAATTGCCCAGATTCTAAGAACCCGGCACCGGACTACGGTTGGGGCGGATGATTTCACGATATTCACCCAAGAGGATTTTCTATCAGTGGCTGGCACCATCACCAACGTTTTGACGATTTTCCTGGGTGGGATTGCCGCGATTTCCCTCCTTGTTGGCGGAATAGGAATCATGAATATCATGCTGGTATCCGTTACCGAGCGAACGAAAGAGATTGGATTGAGGAAAGCTGTAGGCGCAAAGAAAGCGGATATCCTCGCTCAATTTCTCACGGAGTCATCCCTGCTGAGCCTGATTGGCGGTATTATTGGGATTATTTTCGGATGGATCATTTCTTTTGCAGTCGGCAAAATTGCAGAAGCAAGCGGCACGCCATTCACGCCTTCGGTTAGCCTGAATGCGATTCTGCTGGCTACGGTTTTTTCAACTGCAGTGGGACTTTTCTTTGGAATATACCCTGCTAACCGCGCGGCAAACCTGGAACCGGTTGAAGCATTGCGCTATGAATAACGTCTTGGTTGCCCACCGGGAGCTCCAATAGATCTTTATTCACCAATTCCATATATCACCATAAATCGTTTAATCGTTATCGGTTAGAATATGTCCATTTGATTACAAGGAGGCATTTTTTAATGGATTCATACCGTATTTTGGTTACCGATGGCTTGCAGGACGGAGGTTTATCCATTCTGGAAAGGGAAGCGGAGGTAGTCAATAAAAAAGGGATTTCACCTGAGGAATTAAAGAAAGAAATAAATGGTTTCGATGCTGTCATTGTCCGCAGCGCGACAAAAATGACAGAGGAAATGATTAATAATGCCAAAAATTTAAAAGTGATTGGACGCTGTGGCGTGGGGGTGGATAATATCGATCTAAAAGCCGCGAGTGCGAGAGGGATCACGGTCGTGAATGCGCCCAGCGCCACAACAACCGCTGTGGCAGAACTAACGCTTGGCTTAATATTTTCCTTGGCAAGAAAAATTCCAAGGGCAGATGCATCCATGAAACGAGGAGAGTGGAAGAAGAAGGATTTTATGGGTGAGGAATTATACGGAAAAACGCTTGGGATTATCGGCTATGGGCGCATAGGATCGGCTGTAGGCCAAATGGCATTTTCCGTGGGAATGCGGATTATGGCGTGCTGTCTTTTCCGAATCCCCGAGACCATCCGCATAATAGGCGGAGAGCTCTTGGAAATGGAAGAAATTATTGAAAAATCGGATTTCATCACCATCCACACGCCTCTTACCGAAAAAACGGAGGGCATGATTGGTGCAGACGCCATCGCGCGCATGATGGACGGAGTATATATCATCTGTACGGCAAGGGGAGGGATCATTGACGAATTAGCCTTGCTTAAGGCGTTGAATTCAGGAAAAGTCGCGGGTGCTGCTCTGGATGTATATGCCGAGGAGCCTCCCCAAAACCGTGATCTTATCAACCATCCCCATGTCGTCGCTACCCCTCACATCGCCGGTCAGACCAGGGCTGCCCAGCATCGTGCATCTGTGGATATAGCCAAAGAAGTATTGGCTGCTCTTAGAGGCGAGAAACTGCACTGGAAAGTAATATAAACAATATCGGGAGATTTTCATGGAAGAAAAATTAAAGCAGTTAAAGGAATTATTAGGCGAGGTAGCTGACCTTCGTGCAGCCAGCAGTGTGCTTGGCTGGGACCAGCAGGTGAATATGCCTGAAGGAGGAGCAGAAGATCGCGGAGAACAGATCGCAACGCTGGAGAATATTCTGCATCAAAAAGCGACTTCGGATGAGATTGGCAAACTGCTGGATGATCTTGAAAGATATCAAGATCAGCTCAACTCGGATTCAGATGATGCAAGGTTGATCAAGGTAACAAGGCGCGAATATGATAAGCAGACCAAGGTGCCGCCGGAGTATGTGTCGGAATTCGCCCGCGTCTCAACAGTTGCTCAATCAGTATGGGAAAAAGCAAAGGCAACCGCTGATTTTGAAGAGTTCCGGCCTCACCTGGAAAAGCTGGTTGACCTGCGCAGGCAGTACGCGGAATTCTTTAAACCATGGGACCATGTTTATGATCCTCTCCTGGATGATTTTGAACCGGGCATGAAAACAGCCGAAGTTCAGGAAATTTTTAACAAACTAAGGCCAGAGCAGGTTGAACTTATTCGTAAGATCTCAGAGAAAGACCAGGTAGAGAAATCCTTTCTTGAATTAAATTACCCGGAGAAAAAACAGTGGGATTTTGGCGTTGGCGTCATCTCTAAATTCGGTTACGACTGGAATCATGGGCGCCAGGATAAATCCGCCCACCCTTTCACAACCAGCTTCGGTTTGAATGATGTGCGCATTACTACGCGCTTCAAAGAGGACTATCTACCGACAGCCATGTTCGGCACCATGCATGAGTGCGGGCATGCGCTCTATGAACAGGGCGTGGATAAAAAATTGAACCGAACTCCATTGGCTGACGGCGCATCCATGGCGGTTCATGAATCGCAATCCCGCATGTGGGAAAACCTGATCGGCCGTTCCCGACCTTTCTGGAAATATTTTTTCCCGAGGTTAAAAGAGACATTTCCGTCACAACTTGGAAATGTTGATCAGGACACCTTTTATAAAGGAATTAATGCAGTCGAGCCATCGCTGATTCGCGTAGAAGCGGATGAGGCAACATATAACCTACATATCATGCTACGCCTTGAAATCGAAATTGCATTAATGGAGGGAAGCCTGGAAGCGAAAGATGCGCCAGAAGTCTGGAATGAGAAATTCAAAGAATACCTGGGGATTATCCCTCCGGATGATGCACAGGGCGTTTTGCAGGATATTCACTGGTCGTTTGGCGGTTTTGGATATTTCCCAACCTATGCGCTAGGCAATCTGGTGTCTGTACAGATCTGGGAAAAAATGGAACAAGATCTGCCGGACATAGACGATCAGATTGAACAAGCCAAATTTGACGAGATACTTGGCTGGCTGCGTGATAATGTGCATGCGCATGGTGCGAAATTTGAACCGCAGGAACTGGTTCAAAAAGTGACCGGCTCAAAAATCACCCCCGAACCTTATATACGTTATCTGCAATCTAAATTTGGCGAGATTTATGATATTTAGCGTTCTAATTTATAAAGAAACTCCCTTCTTGTCAGGAGGGAGTTTTTAAATCCATCATTCATATGGTTATAAAGATACAAACGGTAAAATTTGGGAAAATTTGGAGAAAAATAAGGGGAAAAACTTCAAGCCAATGGTTGATATCGTTTTAGTTTTCTTATTTAATTGTCTCCTGTACCCCGATAGCTCCGCAGACAGCAGGTCCGGCTAAATAATCTCAAATTTTGCAATCAACCTGCAATTCGGTGCTTTTCTGGCAAGATTGAGCTCATTTTTCTGATTCGAAATCGGTTTTGGCTTTCCCCTTCTTGTCCTTTCTTTTCTCGGTGGAGGCTGCTGAAATCGATCATAAGATTTTTTGCCCGCCATTCAAAATGGGTGAACTTGGTGAGCGGGCTTCTGATTTTTGGATTAGGAGTGTATGACCTTTAGGTTAACTGCCCCTT
>CAYPPV010000005.1:0-21965 GCA_964412705.1 uncultured Pelolinea sp.
TATTTCAAGGTTAATGGGATGATCTTTCCTATCATCGCCTGGGCTGGGCAGTATTTTTCCTCTGATAACTGAACCGCTCTTTCCACCGCCTCCTTGGAAAGATTTTCTCCTTTGATTTTGTAATGGATCTGGATATTCGTAAAAATTTTAGGGTGCTCATCCGCCCGGTCTGCATGCACCCGGACCTCAAATTCACTAACCTTTTGACGCTTTTTTTGAAGAATGGAAATCACATCCATTGCAGTGCATCCGGCAAGACCAATAGCAATTAATTCAAGCGGGCGGAAGCCGTCATCGTCCCCGCCAACCTGCGGGACTGTTCCTAGCGGAACGGAAAACCCCGAATCGGCAGTGCCTTCGAAACTCATCCTTTGTTTCCAGATTACTTTTGCTTCCATTTTTTCTCTCCCGGTGTAGCTCCCACGGAGCAAATCTGTTTTATCAAGTGAAACTTGCAGAAATTTCATTTTCGCACGCTGGACAAACTAAATTCAGCATACCATTGTAATCGAGTATTCCATTGCCGCAAACGGGGCAAATTGCACCTGCCCTGAAGCTGCAATCAGCGCTGTTATTTTTCTTTTCTGAATCATCATTGTTTCTGTTTTTTTGGTCTCTCTCTTTGTTCTCCATACAGTCCTACGAAAGTGGCCAATTCGGTATCGCATCCATATCCAGGGGATCTCTCTGGCCTGCAATGTATCGCAGGAATCCCGCCGCCGCAATCATGGCGGCATTGTCGGTACATAAATTAAGGGGAGGTATATGTACCTGAAATCGGGTTTGGCCAGTGAACACGCTGCGAAGTTCCTTATTTGCCGAAACTCCCCCGGCAACGAGAACGTGGCGCGCGCCATAATTTTCAGCAGCCTGGAATGCTTTTTCAGCGAGCACGTCAACCACGGCAGTCTGAAAGCTTGCTGCCAGATCATTGACGGGGATCACCTCGCCTGCCTCTTCAAGCGCTTTAATTTCACGCAATACAGCTGTTTTTAAACCACTGAAAGAAAAATCCCAGGTCCCTTCCAGTCTGGCACGTGGAAAATCGAAGGCGGTTGAACTGCCTCGTTCGGCGGCTTTTTGTATGGCGGGGCCACCTGGGTAGGAGAGGCCAAGCAAACGGGCAACCTTATCAAATGCTTCCCCCGAAGCATCGTCGAGTGTAGAGCCGAGCTTCTTGTATTCAAGGTGATCAGTCATCAAAACGAGACTGGTGTGTCCTCCAGACACAATCAGCGCAACCAGAGGAAATTCAGGAGGAGAATTTCTTTCTTCAGTTTCGGTTTCAATCCATGCTGAATATAAATGCCCTTCAAGATGGTTCACACCAATTAATGGAAGACCGCTTCCCATACTGAGGGCTTTTGCCATATTTATCCCGACTACCAGAGATCCCGCGAGACCTGGCCCGCGTGTCACTGCAATTGCATCCAAATCCTCCAGGCTGAGATGGGCCTGGTTTAATGCTTCCTGGACAACCGGATACACGGCAAGTATGTGCTGGCGGGATGCCATTTCCGGGAATACGCCGCCGTACTTGGCATGCAGATCGGCTTGGGATGCAACTATATTTGAAAGAAGTTTGGTCCCACCAGCAAGCACGGCTGCCGCGGTCTCATCGCAGGAAGTTTCAATCGCCAATAAGCGTGCATTCTTATTTGGGGTTGTTTGTGAGTTCATTATGTTTTCACAGGCACAATTAGATCATATGGAAAATCAGCCAATTTTTCAAATGTGCCACCAGGATTTAAATATACTGTATCCTCAACGCGGACTCCCACATTCTTGGAAGGATAATATAAGCCTGGCTCTATTGAAAAAACCACCCCTTCTCTCAGAATATCATCCTCTTTTGCAGAGATCCCGCTGAAGGGTTTTTCATGAACTTTTAGACCAAGCCCGTGGCCAACGCTGTGGGTATACCCCTCATCCAGATTGTAAGACTCACATATTGTCTTATGGCCCATATTGGAGAAAAGCTCACATGTCCGTAGTTGGTATCGCTTGAATGGTGCATTTTCCTTCAGTTCATCGATGATTGTATGATGGACTTCCTTGACCTGTTCATGTAATTTTTGAACCTCCTCAGGCGCCCAGCCAACACACCAGGTGCGTGTAAAGTCATAAAAATATCCCCCGCCCGCTTCACACGGGAAAATATCAAACACGATGGGTTTGCCCGGAGCGAGAATATCATCAGGATTTCCAGTGCTATGGGGTATGCCGGCATCGTGCCCGATGGCAAATATGGTTTCCTTTGGGTTGTCTGCCCCCACTTCTGCCAACCATAATCTAATTTTCGATTTAACCATTGATACAGTAACGTCTTCTCCGAAAGGATTCACCAGCTTTTCTGAAAGAATTTTACAATTTGCAAGATAATCCCAGGTCCGGGAGACTACCTCAGTTGTAATTTTCCCCATGTTTCTAATCCGTTCAACTTCTACTGTGTCCTTTGTCATGCTAGCCCGATCAATCAGGGAATTCTGCGTGTATCCGCGGAAATCTATTCCGGGCAGTTGTTTTCTCAGGTCATCTAAAACTCCAATGGTACGGCTGACCTGGGTATTTCCGGAGACAGCAACGCACCCTTCGGTTAAATCCAGTTCTTCAAATACTTTCCCCATACGCTCTGCCAGCGCGGCGGTCAGGTCCCCATTGGATTTCTTGAGAAAGCGATCCAGAGGCCATTTGTTATCCAGGAGGCGGGTTTGCAGATTAGATTTTTCGCCTTCCTCCCGTTCCATGGATGAATATAGAAAAAGAACAGGTTCCTTTCCTTGTTTCTTGATCAGCTCCGCCTGGGAGACGTGGTGGATTCCTGTAAAGTAAACCATATCCGGATTATTTTGGAGACTGCCCGTCACCCAGATTGCGTCAACTCCGTCATCTTTCATTAATTGGTCTAGGTCTGATTTCACTAAAATTCTCTCCTTGTTTCTCCCCAATCATTGGAATAATTTCTTAAGAAATGTAATCAGGTCCTTTTCCTGTTCCGGTAATACCGTTCTGGGATCGAGCAGTACCTGGTCTTCCTCGATGCGGGCTATGATAGGAATGCAACACTGCCGTAATTTCAGCAGAAATTGATTCGGTTTATCTACGTTCAGGGCTAAAACGAATGTGTCAAGACTTTCGGCAGGAAGGCTTCCGCCGCCTACCATCGATTTGGATTTGGCTACCTGCCCCTTTCCGATTTCTTTTCGCCAATTCTCTGCAGTTTTTTTTATATCCCGGATATCCCGAGAAATCATTGCCCACACCGGTATTTTTTCCAGAGCCTCTCCTTTCAGGTAATGGGTTAACGTTTCGGAGAGACCGGAAAGACAGAGTTTATCCGACCGGACTGCTCTTGCCAGCGGATGTTTTTTGATTTTGTCCAGGTATTTATTCTTTCCGATTATGATACCGGACTGGGGACCGCCCAGCAGTTTATCACCCGAGAAACAGATGATATCAGCACCATCCCTTACCGCTTCGTGGACAGTGGGTTCGTGAGGGAGACCGAATTTCTCGGTGTCCAGCATTGAACCGGACCCAAGATCATAAACCAGTGGAACTTCTGCATGATGGGCGGCCTTTGCGATTTCGGATAATGGGGGTTCTGTGGTAAATCCGATGATTTTGAAGTTTGAATGGTGGGCAATAAGCACCAAGGCGGAAGGTTCCTCAAGCGCTTTCTGGTAATCCGATATATGCACCCGGTTGGTCGTGCCAATCGCATTCAATTTTGCCCCTGATTGCCGCATTACATCTGGAACACGAAATCCTCCCCCAATTTCAACCAGCTGCGAATGGGCGATAATGACCTTTTTCCCTTTTGCGAGGGCTGTAAGGACGAGGAGCACTGCCGCGGCGTTGTTATTTACAACGAGGGCACTTTCAGCTCCAGTGAGTTTTTGAAGGATGCTTTCGGCGTGATGGGATCGCTTTCCGCGTTTACCGGCATCCAGATCGTATTCGAGATTGCTGTAGCCGCTGGAGACAGATGCTATTGCTTCGATTGTTTCTTTACTGAGAGGCGCTCTGCCCAGGTTTGTATGGATGATAATGCCAGTTGCATTGATTACTGGAGTGAGCGACGGTTTCAACCACACTTCTAATATCGCCTCGATGTTTTTTAGAATTCTTCTAATTTCCGGCACCGGAGACCCATTTTTTACGCTATTCCTGATTTGATCAAGGGAAACCCTGGCGGCCTTGAGGGTTAATTCTCGGCCGAAATGATGGATGAATTTTTGTGCTTTTTCTTCTTTTAACAAACTATCAATGGAAGGAATTTCTTTTAATTCATTCATCTATGTACTCATCTGGCTTAAAAATCGCTTTTTCAGAAAGCCGCAGAAAATATTCAATCAGCAGAATCCCGGCAGCGAGGAAGAAGACGATTATGTCAGAAAGAATTCTGCCGATTTGGAGCCACGTAATAATATCGACCAATACTGCGAACAGCAGTGCTTCCCGGATCATCACGCCGGCTGGAACATATGTTTTCGCGACTCTCCTCTGTATGAGATAAACCACGGGCAGTGCGGTTCCCGCACTGAGGATAGTCAGGAAGAAGAAAAAAAGCCAGCGGGGGCCAAGCCTTGGTTCTAGAAAAAAGAATATATATCCCAGCCCGCTGGCTCCGATAATCAGAAGCAGGATGCTGGTGATAAATATTTTTCCAAATCCCGGGACGAGGGGTTTATTGACCATACTTACTGATTATATCCCAGCGGCATTTGTGCTGCTTTCCAGCTGTAATTCTTTGGAGATTATTCGATGTGGTTATAATTCTTGTTTTCATGGAGGATATTTGTTGAAAAAATTGCGCAGCCAATTTAATCAATTTCCTAAACCTTTCCGAATTCTGGTTGGAGCAACATTTATTGATAGGTTGGGGGGCGCTTTGATTTTTCCTTTCCTATCTCTGTATGTAGCCCAGAAGTTCAATATTGGAATGACTCAGGTGGGCTTGCTTTTTGGCACCTGGTCAATCAGCAGCATGATCGGCAGTACGATTGGCGGTGCGCTGGCTGATCGATTTGGAAGGAAAATCATACTCGTTGCAGGCCTTATTTTTAGTGCGGGAACCGCGCTTATGCTCGGTTTTGTTGATGACCTCGGTGTCTTCTATCTAATAGTCGCATTCACCGGAATTTTCTCTGATATCGGCCATCCGGCGCAGCAGGCGATGGTTGCAGACCTGCTGAAAGGAGAACAAAGAGCGGAAGGATTCAGTCTTCTGCGAATTGTAGCAAACCTGGCAATCATTTTCGGGCCAGCTATTGGCGGTATCCTATCCGGAGTATCTTATTTGCTATTATTCATCATTGATGCTTTTGCAAGCGCTCTGACAGCCATTATCGTTTTTTCAGCAATACCAGAAACGAACCCAACCCACGAAGGTCCAGAAAACCGTAAAACTACCTTGCAAACGCTGGCAGGATATTTCCATGTTGCGAAGGACAGACTTTTTGTGGCTTTTATTATCGCTTCCATTATCATGATTCTTGTTTATGCGCAGATGTACAGCACCCTGTCCGTTTACTTGTATAGGGAGCACGGAATCACCGCGAGAGGATTTGGTTTTCTGATGAGCACTAATGCGGCAATGGTGGTCTTTATGCAGTTCTGGATTACTAAAAAACTTAAGCAATATCCACCCATGCTCCTGATGATTCTGGCTAGCCTGCTCTATGGTATCGGCTTTACTATGTTCGGTTTTACCGGCACATACCCGCTTTTCATTGCTGCCATGGCAATTATCACGATAGGTGAAATGGTGCATATTCCCTCTGCACAGGCCTTGGCCGCATATTTCGCTCCGGAGGATATGCGCGGGCGGTACATGGCAGCATTCGGATTTACCTGGGCTATTCCGAACAGTATTGCCCCTTTCCTGGCGGGGCTGGTCATGGATAATCTAAATTCGGATTGGGTATGGTACATTGCTGGAATATTATCCATAGCCGCGGCGGCGGCTTTTGCATTTTTATACATTAAGACAAGACAGTGTTTCAGCAGCGCTTGATGAATTCAGAGAGGAAATTGGGGTAAGGTTGAACGAATTGAGAAAGACTTTCTACCATTATCCAAAAATATTTTGGACATTGATGGGGGCCTTATTTATTGACCGGATAGGCGGGGCACTGATTTTCCCCTTCCTTTCTCTCTAT
This sequence comes from uncultured Pelolinea sp., assembly GCA_964412705.1. Lineage (GTDB taxonomy): Bacteria > Chloroflexota > Anaerolineae > Anaerolineales > Anaerolineaceae > Pelolinea. The sequence goes on from CAYPPV010000005.1 coordinate 6,165, forward strand.
GTGACAGCGAAATTTGGTGTGGGCATGACTGAGGTGGGATCAATGTTTGCTGTACATTCCCTGTCCTCTTTCTTTGGAAATATGTTTGGAGGAGCGCTGGCTGATAAATATGGGCGCAAAACCATGCTCATTATCGGGCTGATTATCAGCGCAGGGATATCTCTTGGAATGGGATTTATTCAGACTTGGGAGCTTTTTTACCTGCTGGCATTTCTAACAGGATTTGTAGCGAATATAGGCAGCCCGGCAGCGCATGCCATGGTAGCGGATATTCTCCCGCCAGAAAAACGCCCGGATGGCTTTGGCATCTGGCGGGTTGCAGTAAATCTTGCGGTAACAATCGGACCGGCATTGGGAGGTCTGATGGCTGGTTATTCGTACATGCTTCTATTCGTCACAGATTTCACCGTCAGCTGTATCACAGCCGGGATTGTCCTATTCGCAATCCCTGAAACAAAACCACAGGCAAAAACGCAAAAGATTGAACCAAATATATTAAAAACAATCGGCGGTTACAGCCGTGTGCTTAAGGACAAACTTTTCATGTGGCTGCTGCTTTTGGCCACTTTTACTGCCATTGTTTATATGCAGATGAATACTACACTCTCGGTTTATCTTAATTCTGAACACAATATAAGCCCTCAGCAATTTGGATACATTCTGAGTCTAAATGCGGCAATGGTTGTTTTGATGCAATTCCCAATCTCGGCAAGAGTAAAAGTTTTCCCGTCTCTGATGGTTATGGCGGCGGGAAATCTTTTTTACGCCGTTGGTTTTGGCATGTATGGTTTTGTATCGGAATATTGGCTCTTCCTGCTTGCGATGGTGGTCATTACGATTGGTGAAATGGTCATCGCCCCCGTAATCCAGACAATCGTAGCAAATATTGCACCTGAGGATATGCGGGCAAGGTACTCTGCAGTATTCCATTTAAGCTGGGGCGTAGCTTCCGCAGTAGGGCCTCTTGCTGCCGGGATTATCCTGGATAATGCCAATCCGGATCTTGTGTGGATTGCCGCAGGCATAATATGCCTGTCAGTCGCTTTGGGTTATCTGATGCTGAGATCAAGATTTACTGAAATATTGAGAAGAATTAACCACATGGATAAAGAGCCTGATTACAGTGAACTGCCTTGAAATGCGAATCGGGTAGATAAGCGGAACCATATGGCATAATTCATATAATTCATAGAAGGAAGGGACCAGAATGAAAAATTCAATTTCAAAACGCAGATCTTTTAAGGCCATAAAACCCAACTTGAAATTGCCGGTTCCCTCAGATATTGAAATAGCGAGAAATGCGGAATTAAAACCTATCAGCCGGATTGCTGAAGAACTGGGTCTTCTCAGTAACGAGGTTGAACTATATGGTCCGTATAAAGCCAAGGTTAAACTGGAAGTCCTTAAGCGACTTGAGGATGTCCCCAACGGTAAATATATTGATGTGACAGCCATAACGCCAACTCCGCTGGGCGAAGGAAAAACAACCACAACGGTCGGTTTAAGCCAAGCGCTGGGAGCGCATCTAGGAAAAAGCGTAATGACCTGCATCCGTCAGCCGAGCCAGGGCCCGACCTTTGGTATAAAAGGCGGCGCTGCGGGAGGTGGTTACAGCCAGGTTGTACCCATGGAGGATATGAATCTTCACCTGACGGGAGATATCCATGCGATTACAGCTGCCAATAACCTGCTCGCGGCTGCCATTGATACGCGTATCTACCATGAGAACACCCAATCCGATGACGCGCTTTTCAGGCGGCTTTTTCCGGAGGGTAAAAACGGCCGGAAGTATTTCGCGAGGGGCATGGAAAAACGCAGGGAAAAATTAGGCATTAAAACCAGTAATCCGGATGAAATGACCGAAGAGCAGCGTTCTAAAATTGTCCGCCTGGATATAGATCCGAAAACCATCACCTGGATGCGCGGAATTGATACCAACGACAGGTTCCTTCGGCAAATTACCATTGGTCAGAGCCCAACCGAAAAAGGCATGACCCGCGAAACCGGTTTCTATATTACCGTGGCAAGCGAGATCATGGCGGTGCTTGCCTTGACAACAGACTTGGATGATATGCGCCAGCGCCTGGGGAAGATGGTAGTTGCATTGGATAAACAAGGGGACGCGATAACTGCGGAAGATTTGGGGGTCGCGGGGGCGCTTACTGTACTGATGAAGGATGCCATTAAGCCAACGCTGATGCAGACACTCGAGGGAACGCCTGTTTTTGTTCATGCCGGACCTTTTGCGAATATTGCGCATGGCAACAGCTCCATTATTGCTGACAGACTTGGCTTGAAACTGGCAGATTATGTGGTAACCGAATCCGGATTTGGTGCGGATATGGGAATGGAGAAATTTTTTAATATCAAGACGCGCTACTCCGGTCTCGTACCATCAGCGGTAGTAATGGTGGCAACTGTCCGTGCACTGAAGATGCACGGCGGCGGACCGAAAGTCAGTCCTGGAAGCCCGCTGGATCCCGTGTATACAGAAGAAAACCTTGAGCTTCTAAGAAATGGAATGGAGAACCTGCTACACCACATCCGTATTGCGAAAAAATTCGGCATTCCTGTCGTCGTAGCAGTAAACCGTTTTTTTTCGGACACGGAAACGGAACTTGAATTGGTCAGAAAAGTTGCCGTGGAGGAGGGCGGCGCTTTTGATGCAGTTATCAGTAATCACTGGGAGGAAGGCGGGAAGGGTGCTGAGGACTTAGCGATGGCGGTCGTTCGCGCCGCGGATAGCTCTTCTGATTTTCAGTTTCTTTATCCACTCGAATGGCCGATAAAGAAGAAGATTGAAGCAATATCCAGAGAGATATATGGGGCAGATGGCGTGGATTACAGCCAGAAAGCGGAGGAGAGAATTCAGGAATATACGCGTTTAGGTTTCGGGGGACTGCCGATTTGCATGGCAAAAACTCACCTGAGTCTGAGCCATGATCCTGACTTGAAAGGGGTGCCAAAAGGATTTCGCATTCCTATCAAGGATATCAGAGCTTCCGTTGGCGCGGGATTTATTTATCCCGTGCTGGGAGAAATTCGCACCATGCCGGGGCTTCCAACAAGACCGGCTTTTATGGATATTGATATTGATACAGAAAGCGGGGAAATTCTAGGATTATCCTAGCCGGGGAATTTAAATATTGTGAAATTCTTTAAAAGAATAATAACCAAGATTAATGAAAACAGTCTTTCTATCTTTATCCTATTCCTTATCCTCAATCTTGTCCCCCACTTTTTTGTTTCAATCTCTGATTCAGATTACCTGTTAAATTGGTATCCGTCAGATGATTCTTATTACTATTTCAAAACAGCACAAAACATTGCGTATGGAAAAGGCATTACCTTTGATGGAATAAATCGCACAAATGGGTTTCACCCATTGTGGATGATGATTTGTATTCCGGTTTTTTCCTTGTCTGGTGCGAATCTTTTTCTTCCTTTAAGAGTCCTGGTTCTTATTCAAGCTATTTTGAATGCAGGGTCAGGGTATTTCCTTTATTGTTTTTTTTCAAAAAAAGGGGAAAAGAGAATTGGCTTAATAACAGCATTTCTTTGGATGTTTTCCTTTTCAATTCATGAAATAACAACTCAGTTAGGCATGGAATCAGGGATTAATGCGTTTTCCATTGTTTTGCTGATTTATTTGATTTCCTCATCGTTGTCATCACCGGAGAATTCTAGAAAAAATCCTGGAAATCTTCTATCAATCAGCTTTGCATCCATGCTTACGCTTTTTTCGCGTCTCGATAATATTTTTCTTGTTGGGATCTTTGGGATCTGGTTAGTATTTATTGACAATCAGGTAAGATGGATGGCATTGGTTGATTTTGTAATCATTCTTCTATCGCTGACAATTAGTTTTTTTACCCGCCTGCAATATAATGAGAATATCTTTGATTTTGTACCTTATTTCAATTTTCACTTGATTTTGTCCCTGGCTCTTCGGCCAACTTTCTTCTATTTTCTTGGTTTATATGAAATTAAAAAAGATAATTTTTTCCAATCCCTGGTGAGGATATTTCTTTCTATATTCTTTTCTTCTGGGGTTATGTATTTAATCCTGTTTTCTATGAGTAATTTCCTTGATATTGTTTCGGGTTTCCCGCGATCTGTTTTTTTGATTGACACGCTCATATTATTTTTTCTCACAATAATTTCGCGTCTGGCATATTTTTGGTTTGCTAAAAGAGTTGGGTATAGACAAAAAGCAATTCAGCTCAGGGAAAAATTTCCAGAGTGGGCGGGCAGGATTGCAAATTATTTCATTCCAGTTGTTTTTGTTTTATTCCTGTATTTGTTGGTAAACCAACTTGTTTTTCACAGTGCCCTGCCCATAAGCGGAAAGATAAAACATTGGTGGGGCACTTTACCAAATACAATCTATGGCCGGCCAATAAATTCATTAGAGGGAGTTTTCTCAACACTAATCAGCACCAATCAAGAGAAAGGTCCTTTTTGGTTATTTTGGCAGCCCTTAAACTGGATATACAAAATTTTCCCTGATTCATTTAGAAACATCCTCTTCCCCAAACTAATATCCCTAATGTATGTTCTTCTTTGGGTTATGGTGATATGTATAATCCTGCGGATATTATTTAAAGGGAAGTCTGACAAAGTTCAAAAAACTTCTCCCGATGTAATTTTCCCCCTTTTTATTACCACGGTTTTTCATGCGTTTTATTACAAAACGACCGGATACCTTCATACAAGATACTGGTATTGGATTAGCGAGATGATTTTTCTGGTAATTTTTTCCGCGTCGCTGGTGTCATTTTTATTTGAAAATATAAAATTTTTTATCTTTCATAAAAAATTTCTAAATCTTCTTTCAGTAATATTTAGTGTATTTTTGTTTCTTGATTTTTCGGCCAGGGTAATTGGCGACTATTATTTCCATAAAAATACCAAACCTCTTTACTATATCGACGAGGAAATCCAATTTCTCAACAGGCACACACAAGAGGGGGATATTATTGGTATGACAGCCGCAGGATTATTGGGATACTTTAATGAGGATAGAGTTATTATGAATCTAGATGGGCTAATTAACAGCGTTGAATATTTTTCCGAAATGAAAAATGGAAATGCCCATATTTTTCTCGAAAATTTAGGCTTGCAGTATGTCTACGGCAACAATTACGTTTTGCTTAATAGTGATCCATATAGATGGATTTTCACTGACCGGCTCAAATTCATTGAGAAGGGTTCTTCATTTACATTATATGAATATAAATTGGCTAGTCCCTGATCCTTTTGAATTCTCTTATGCTGGAATTTCAAAATAACAATTTTCATTTCAGGATTTTTAAGGAAAGACCCGATTCGAATTTTGAAATTATTTCAAAAAATTATCCGCTATTTATCAATTGATACTTGGGATTTAACGGCAAAAGCTCGACAGGTGAGGAATTTTCATAAAGGTTCAATTCTCTTACAGCTGATTTGAATATTGAGCCAGATTAAGAATCCATTCTAATCAACGGGATTGATTATGACTATCATATTTCGTGGAAAAAAATTTTATTTGTCTGGAGATTTTGATTGCGGTATTCATCAGCCGTTCATAGATTCTCGGAAAAATCCTCTCATTTTTATAAATAACGACTGGCAGTCATGGTCCCATTGTGTTGAAAGAGACAGCCAGGGTTCTTGTCGGGTTTGATTCCCGAAGACCGGGCAAGTTTAAAATTTCTTTAAAGGGAGCTGTAGTGAATTGGTAGTTGCTGGCAAATATCAATTGGGGTGATAAGGAAAAGAATAAAGAATGTTCGCTTTATTCTGGATCCGGGAAAGCCATTGGCGGGAATGGTCGATTGATATTTGCCATTTATGCCGCAAACCATCGAAGCGAATGGAAAACCTGCCAATCACCATTCTCTGGATGGAGGTTTTTTCAGGATTTTCATTCCCGAGAATATTCAGTCGTATATCCTGATTAAATAATAACTCCCGTGGTGTTGGACACGGGCGTTGGTGTGATTACTTACTCCTTTTTCTCAGGTTCTTTTTTCTCAGAGGATTTCTTCTTTTTTCGGACAAACCGGATGATGAGGTATATTGGCAGGAAGATGATTGCCAGCACAGGTACTGCGAAAATTACCAGCCAGATGAGGAAATTCACCAGATATTTTCCGGCGTTGACCAGTGCCTGAAGGGCATTTTGAACCTGAACGCCCGGCTGCCATCCGCCAATTGAAATCGGCTCCACTGCTTCTTTCGCCTGAATGGTCACGCTGATGGCCGAAAGTGCGGCGGATTCCCGATAATACTGGATCTGGCCCTTTATCACCTCAATTTCTTCCCGCACATTGGTCAGCTCCCGGAATACTTCAATGACAGCTTCTGTTTCGGTGGCATCTTCCATGATTTCGAGCAACTGTTCTTCTGCTGCCTCGAGATTGCGCAGGCGGGATTCCAGGTCGGTGACCTCCTTGGTTACATCCTGACCGGAAATATCCTCACTCAAAATATCAATATCCGGATCTTCAACAAGGCCCTTTATCTTTTCCAGGGTCATATCGAGATCTTCAACCGGAACACGGATGGTGATATTGGCGGTTGGCACTTCGGCGCCGGAACTGGTGGTAGTTTTATACAGGTTTGAATTGACAACAAATCCGCCCCGGTCCTCTGCCATATCCGCAATTTCTTCCATGGTGGCCGCCGGGTCAGTCACCACGATGGAAAGATTCGCATTTCTGATCACTATCCTTTCCGCCGCCCCTGTGTCCTGAGTGAATCCGGAATCAGCACCCGCTTTTTCAACCATCGGTGCTTCCGCGGGAGATGATTCCATCATCGGTGCTTCAGCCATCTCTTCCATGACATCGAATTCAGCGGATCTGCTGGATCCGGCTGGCATCAGGGCACAGGAGGCTAGCATTGCAGCGGTTGCTGTTATTAAGAGGAAAAATTTTCCAATTTTCATTTCAGCTCCTTCTCTTTATAATTTTCCTAATAAGAAGACGTTCTTCGGTTAAAGAAAGTTCCGCTACCATCCCTCAGCCAGCCGCATCGCGTGCCGCCAGGGTAGCCCGGCTTCTTTGATCCGGTTTTGTACAGATTCAATGTCATAGCCCACACGGCGGAGTTCCCAGGAAGTCTCACCCTTGTCAAATATTGCGAAGGCAGCCCTGGGATCGTGATCCCGCGGTTGGCCGACCGACCCGGGGTTCAGGATAGATTTGGAAAGGATGGGCGTTTTTTTGTAATCCAGAACCGGTGACCGAGGGGCATGATCGGAATCCTCTATCCAGATGGCCGGGACATGCGTATGTCCAATCATGCAGATTCGTGTATCGAAGAATTGAAAAGTCCTTAGGGCGGTTTGGTAATCCATGACGTAATCCCACACGGGATTCCGAGGGCTTCCATGCACAATGGTGATGTCATCAATCACTTCTTTTTCCGGGAGGCCTAAAAGGAATTCCTGGCTTTCTGCATTTAAATTTCTTTTTGTCCAAGTGATTGCAAGGCTTGCTTCGTGGTTAAATGTATGCTGGTCAACCTCTCCCAGGACCGCTGCATCATGGTTTCCGCGCACACAAATCAGATTGGGTAAATTGCGGATAACAGAGATACATTCATTTGGGTCAGGACCATAACCAACAATGTCTCCAAGACACCAATAGGCATCCACGTTTCCGGCGGCTGAAAGAACAGCCTCAAGCGCTGTCATATTTGAGTGAATATCCGAAAAAACCAGAATTCTCATCTTTGTCTAGTTCCTTCCGTTAACCACGGGACCAGGTGCTGAATAATTTTATCGGCAACTTCGCTTTTCTGCATAAGCGGAAGCTGTTCCGTAGATCCGTCTGAATAAATAATCATCACGCGGTTTGTATCCACTTCAAAACCTGCCTCTGGATCGGAAATGTCATTTGCGACAATCATATCCATCTGTTTTTCTCGCATCTTTTTCTCCGCGTTTTTCTTCAGGTCACTGCTTTCGGCAGCAAAACCGATGATTTTCAGATCTAAATTCCGGCTTTTTTTAATTTTGGAAATTTCCGCCAATATATCTATTGTACGGTTTAGGTTCAGGGAACCCAGGCCGTTTTCTTTTTTTATTTTTTCCCCCAGTATTTCCGGAGGTTTATAATCAGCTACCGCTGCCGCCATGATCAGTGCATGCGCATCCAAAATTTCTTCTTTAATGGCTTGATGCATGTCCTCAGCAGATTCCACCTTTTTTACTTTGGCGCCAGTTGGGGGTTCAAGTGAGGTTGGAGCGGTAATTAAAACAACCTGGGCACCTGTATCTAGTGCGGCCTGTGCCAGTGCGTATCCTTGTTTACCGCTGGACCTGTTTGTAATAAAGCGGACCGGGTCAAAATACTCCCTGGTTGCGCCGGCGGATACAACTACCTTTTTCCCTTTAAGAACACCCGATCGGGAAAACAGAAATCGAAGTTCGTTCAGGATGGTTTGCACCTCTTCCATTCTTCCCTTTCCTGATAAGCCTGATGCCAGGTGACCTTCCGCTGGGTCGATTATTTGCATACCCATGTTTTTTAGTATCTCAATATTTCTCTGGGTGGATTGGTGTTCATACATGCCAGAATCCATGGCAGGCGCGATTACAACCGGGCAATCCGCTGCCAGGGCGGTGATGGTCAACAAATTGTCCGCGATGCCATTTGCCAGTTTGGCAATTGTGTTTGCGCTTGCAGGTGCAACGAGAAAGCAATCAGCGTTTCTTCCGATTTGGACATGCAGGATGTGCCCGGATTCTCCCCAAAGGTCCTTATCTGTGTAGGCCGTATATCCGCTGACGGACTGCATTGTGAGAGGACTGATAAATTTCTGTGCAGATTCTGTGAGGATGGCATGTACAACAGCGCCCTGCTGGACCAGTTTTGAGGCCAGGTCTGCGGATTTATACGCAGCTATTGAACCCGTAACACCAAGCAGGATTTGTTTTTCGGATAAAGGGTTAGTCATTGGTTTGATTTAACTCCCATATTATTCTCAGCCCCTTCAAAGTCAACCAGGGATCTACCTGCTGGATTGATTGGGTAAGGGGTGCGATTTTGTCAATGTGCCCGCCTGTTCCGATTACAATCATGTCTTTTCCCAATTCCGTCCTGTATCTGGACGCCATCCCGTCAACCAGAGCCGCATAACCGTAGAGCAGGCCTGCCTGCATGGCGTGCGTGGTATTCCTGCCGATTACGGATGGCGGTGCTTTTAATTCTACAGGCGGAAGTTTGGCAGTTTTCGATACAAGGGATTCCGCGGCGGTGCTGATGCCGGGAAGGATAGCGCCTCCGAGATAATCTCCGGATGCGGTTAATGCATTAAATGTAGTTGCAGTTCCGAAATCAATTACGCAGGCAGGGCCGCTGTGCATACTGCGGACAGCCACCGCATCAGCGATGCGGTCGGCACCCACAGCACCGGGGTCATCATATCGAATTTGGACATTCAGATTCATTTGCGAATGGACGAGCATTGGGATTTTCCCCAAATAATCCTCGCAGGCCTGCAATAACCATTCTGTGATCGGTGGTACGACAGAAGAGAGGATGATGCCTTGAATAGAATCTGTAGCTTGTCCGGTGCTCTTAATCAAACCGGCCAACTGAAGGCCATATTCATCCTTTGTCCGGTGCAAATCCGATGATAGCCGCCAGTTTGAAACCAACCTATCTCCCTTGAAAAGACCCAATGTCAGGTTCGTATTTCCCAAATCTATCGCCAGCAGCATATTTTCTTTTACCTTGTTACGGGATTGTACACCAGTAATATAAATCTGTGATTAATGTAAAAATAATTATTTTTCCCTGAATCTTCAATCAGATCGCATTGTTCTATAGACGGAACCAGGGTTGATTTCCAGTTCTTGGCCTTATGAAAAATGTAAAGCGGATAGATGCGCTTAAATTTATTCAAATCTTTGAGCAGCTAAAATTTTTCCTCGAAGATTTCTGCTGTTCCTGCTGCTCCTTCCGCTCCGGCTGGCTGGATTGGCATTTTTGCCGGTTCACTAAATGGCGGGGATATAATAACAAAGTGGGCAATTCCCCGCAACTTGCTGCGAAATTGTCCACAAAATCCGTTACAACGCTTGAACTCCCGTAATGCTTCGTAGCTTGCTACGAGGATAGGGATTTCAAGGGTTTTGTTTTACTTTTTCTTAAGGAAAAAAAATGACTGCAAAAATAATAGATGGAAAGAAAATTTCTAAAGAATTGAAGAATGAAATTTCCCTGAAGATTCACGAAAGGATTGCAAAGGGTCTGCCAAGGCCTGGCTTGGCAACAGTGCTCGTCGGGCAGAACCCAGCATCGCAGGTGTATGTAAGGTCCAAGCACAGAGCATGTGCGCAGGTTGGCATCCAATCCTATGGATATGACCTGCCTGCTGATGCGTCCCAGCAAGAGGTTGAGCACTTGGTTTCCAAGCTGAATTTTAATCCGGAAATACACGGTATTCTGGTTCAACTGCCGCTTCCGGATGGGCTAGATGAGGAAAAATTATTAAACCAGGTGGCTCTAGAAAAGGATGTGGACGGGTTTCATCCCGTGAACATTGGGCGCCTGGCTCAGAAAGGGCGGAAACCGCTTTTTATTCCCTGCACACCATCCGGAATTATTTATTTGCTTAGAAGAACAATCCGTTCTCTGGAAGGAAAAAACGCCGTTGTTTTGGGACGCTCCAATATTGTTGGCATGCCAGTTTCTTTGCTTCTTCTTCGGGAGAATGCAACCGTGACCATCTGCCATTCCAGGACGAAGGATATCCCGGCCCTTTCCCGAAAGGCAGATATTTTGGTTGCCGCCATTGGAAAACCGGAATTTGTAAAGGGTGATTGGATCAAGCCAGGAGCTGTGGTTATCGATGTGGGCGTTAACCGGGTGGATGATCCAGGTTCAAAACGTGGTTATAGGTTGGTGGGGGATGTGGCTTTTGATGAGGCATTAGAGGTCGCATCGGCCATTACGCCTGTCCCGGGTGGAGTTGGGCCAATGACCATTGCCATGCTGATGAAAAATACCCTGGATGCAGCGCGAAGAAGCACTAGATAATCCAATCTAGCATATCCAAAATAAACCAACTCAATAATCAATACTTCCCAAGTGCTGGAATTGAAAACCAGGTTGATGGCAAATTGTGATTCTCGATCATAAGAAACTATTCATAAATATTGAATGGTATTTATAAATTGGTCTCAAACTTTTTATACAACGGATGAGGAGCTTAAATCATTCGTACGCCCAAAGGCAAATACAAGAAGAGGTTGGTGATTCAAGAGCGAGAAAATATCAGCAGGGGACTGGCACAGAAGAAAACCGTGCGGGCAATAGCCAGGGAAATAAAGCGGTCGCCCAGCACCATCAGTCGGGAGATAAACCGAAACAGCGGAAAGAGCGGATACCGGGCATTTTCAGCCAGCCAGCCCCCAACTCCACCAAGAGAAACATAAGAAGACATTGAATATCCATTTTTTCCTTCCTTTCACTTTTAATCTTCTAAAAGAAAAAGCGGGAAAAAACTTGTAAAAATGTCGTTAATATTTTTCCGGAAATTTTTTATTAATCCTGAATGTGTTTAATGCTTTGAATTGAAATCTTTAATGACATCTATCGTCATTTCAATTTCTTCAAATGTATTGAAAACGTGAACATCCAGGCGGATGCCGTCTAGAAAATTGCCCGTATAAATTTTTTCGTTTTGCAAAATTTTATAAAGTTCTTTGGCGGTAGGATGTTTGAAGAACACAATGCCAGCGCGTTTGTTTTTCTCTTTCGGGGTCCAAATCTCCACATTTAATCCCTCAAGCTTTTCAATCAGGTATGTGGTCAGCAGCCCAACACGCCGGCTGATGAAATCAACACCAATTTCTTCAATCAGCCGTATTCCCGCCAATGCGCCCACAGCCCCGATCAGGTTGGGAATGCCACCTTGGAATCGCATTGCATCCTCGAAAAGGACCGGTTCGCGCAAATCCCAATCCCTGCGGTTTTGAGCAGCCAGCCAGCCCACATTCGGAGGAACGGAATGAATAAAGTGGTCATTGATATAAAGAAAACCGATTCCTGCGGGACCGAACAGCCATTTGCTGGCTGTGCAAACCAGGAAATCAATTACCGGTTCATTTACGTTTGTTGGCACTACACCGACCGCCTGCGCGCCGTCCACCATGAAGGGAATGTCAAAAGAGGATATTTTCTTGCGGATTGTTTTCAAGTCTGCGCGGTAACCGCTTCCCGCAGCTACACTTGAAATACTGAAAACTGCTGTTTTCTCATCAATAAACTGGCCAATTTCGTTCTCATAAATCCGCCCATTCTTTTCTGGGAGAAAACGGACTTCTGCAGGATGGCATATGATCCAGGGATATGTATCGCTCATGAATTCCAGCTCAGTCACAACCACATTTTGGTTTTTTTTCGGCTTGATGATGTCAGCAGCCAGATTAATGGCGGCGGTGGTGGATTCAGTGATCACGATTCGGCTTCCATCAGCACCTATCAGCCGTCCAAAGGCATGCTTCAGTTCCATGAAATCCTCAAAAGCTGACGGCCAGGCATCCCTGCCGCCGTTTTCCCAATTGTTTAGAAATGCTCTCATCGCATCCCCGACGGGTATCGGGCAAGCATTAATCCCGCCGTTATATAAATAAATCCAATTCTCTGTCACTGGAAAAAGTTCGCGTATTTCTTCTATTTCACGATTCATCATTTCCCTTTTTTCATGAAGTGATCAAAATTATTATAGAGTCATATGATGAAAAGAAAGTAAAGAATTTTTGAGGATGTATATAATAATTACGCCTTAGACTATTTACCAAGGAGATATTGATGAATTCCCGTGAACGCGTGATGAAGACCTTGAACCACGAAGAGCCGGATATGGTTCCGGTCGATATGGGTTCCACTGAAAATACGACTCTATGCCGAATCGCATACATCAATTTACGAGAATATCTAGAAATGCCGCCTGATCCAGATCCGTATGTCGTCAACCGCATGATGGATTCGGTTTTCCCGAAAGAGGATCTGCTCGAGCATTACGAGATTGATTTCAGGGCTGTCCGGCCATCTCCGTTCTATAATCCGAAAATTACAGAGCTCGAGGACGGTTTTATCGATGAATATAAGATCCGCTGGAAAAAGGCCAGTTTTTACTATGATATGGTTGAGCATCCTCTGGAGAATCAGCCGCTTGAGATGTTGGACAGTGCGGTTTATGCTGATCCGTATATAGAAGAAAGAAGAAAAGGATTGCGAGAGCAGGCCAAAAAGCTTTACGAAGAAACGGATTACTGTATCACAGTTGGCCACATCGCTATGGGGCCATTTGAGATGAGCGGCAATATGCGCAGTTATTCAAAGTTCTTGATGGATATGTATGTGGAACCGGATTATGCCAATGCCCTGCTTGATAAAAATCTTGAAAATACAATTGGTTTCTGGGATGTATATCTGGAAGAGGTAGGGGACTATGTACAGGTTGTGTGCCAAGGAGATGACTTGGGCACGCAGATTGGCCCGTGGATTTCCCCGCAAATGTACAGGGAATGGATCAAGCCGCGGCACAGGGAGCTCTTTGATTTCATCCGTTCCAAGACAGATGCAAAGATTTTCCTGCACAGCTGTGGTTCAGTGTATGACCTGATCCCTGATTTGATTGAGGTGGGTGTGCAGGCGCTCAATCCGGTTCAGGTATCTGCAGAAAAGATGGACCTGGAAACTTTAAAAAGGGATTTTGGTAAGGATATTTGTTTTTGGGGTGGGGGTGTAGATACGCAGGATGTGCTGCCTAACGCAGGAATTGAAGAGCTGAAAGACCATGTCAAGAGGTCCATTGATATCATGGCGCCCGGGGGTGGTTTCATCTGGGTGCCGGTTCATAATATTCAGTCTGATATTCCTCCGGAAAAAATTGATGCCGTATACCAAACTGTTCTGGAAAATAGAAAATATTAAATTTTCACCGTGGTTTAAAAATTAACACGCTCTTGTTTTAAGTGTGATCCAATGGCTCTACATGTACATATGCACGGTCCACTTCATCCAGTTTTTCCAATTCTTCCGTTGCCCGGTCGCAAATCTCATGAGCTTGATTCAATGAGATTTCTCCTCTGGCATTAATGTGCACCTCGACAACAAATCGGGGGCCGGCATAATCTGTAATTACATGATGAATGTTTTCCACTCCCGGTATTTTGCTTACAATTTCTATGAATTTCTGCCTGGTTTCGGTGTCCGCTCCTGCACCTGTAAGATACCCCAGATTTTCCTTGGCGGTGACCCATACCGCCCGGAAGATCCACAGCGCGACAATGATTCCTGCAATCGGATCAAACAGGGGGTTTGCCAGATTGGACGCAAGAATGCCTAAGATCGCGGCGAGTGAAGTAATCACATCTGTAATATTATCTTTTGCAGCCGCTTCTAAACCGGGGCTGGACAATCTTCGTGCGGTCCGGTTAATGCCCCAGAACATAATTGCCTTTACAGCAATGCTGAAAAAAAGAGCGGCTGCGGGCAAACTAAAATCTATTGAAGCGCCCCCCTCCATAAAACGCTGAATCGAAACGCGCAGCGCTTCGTAACCGGAAAAAGCCATTGAAAGGGTGACGATCAGTGCTGCAAAAGGTTCAAATCGGCTGTGCCCCTGAGGGTGGCTGATATCCGGTGGCTGTTGGGAAAGCCACTAGCTGATGATTAGTAATATGGAATAGAGCACGTCCGAGACGGAATTTATTGCATCCGCATAAATAGCTGATGACCCGCTGAAATAAGCCACAGACAGTTTTAGTCCTGCCAGTACCAGATTGCCGAAAAAAGTGAACAACATAGCTGTCCTGAAACGGCGGCTGAGTTCACTATTTGGTTCTGTATCCCTTATCCAGCGCATGATTCCCCGTGGTTTTCTTTATTTTAAAAAGAATTTCTTAAATGGCAATTCTAAAAAAAGAAATTATAGCGCTTTTATTCACGCTATCTTACCCGGCAATATGCTGTTCGCTGATCTTGCGGAAGTGAAATCCATATACGGAATAGGTGATTGCCAGCGGAAGCAGTTTGGGTTTGCGGAAAAGTGTCCAGAATAGTATTTTCCAGTAGTACTTGCGTTCTTTTCCAAGTATTCCCAGCTGGAATATGGAGCGGACCAGGGCTGCCAGATTACGCCAGAACTTGTCAAAATTGATATAGGATTTCATATCTGGCAATTTGTACTCACGCAGCAGCACCATCACACGCTGGTAGTAAAGCTCTGGTGAGTAAATTCTCCGAATAAGTATCCGGTAGTTTTCCTTGAGTACATTGATATTCATTTTAGGAATGATGTTTGTAGAACCGTCTACGTTATCCCCTGAAAAATTTTTGATTAGGCGGCCTGCTTTTTTCATCCGTTCATAGAGAATGGTGCCGATCGGCGCCTGGAGAATGCCCACCATGGCTGTTACAATGCCGCTCTGCTGGATGAAATCTATCAGCCGCTGGAATGTGGAAGGGCTGTCGTGGTCAAAACCGACGATGAATCCGCCCTGAACACGCATTCCTGCCTGCTGAATTTTCCTTACGTCGGCGACCAAGTCCCTGTTCAGGTTCTGCCTTTTGCTGCATTCCGCCAAGTTGCTCTCATCCGGCGTTTCAATGCCGATGAAGGCCTGGTTGAAGCCAGCCTTGGCCATCATTTCTATGAGCTCATCATCATCAGCAAGGTTGATGGATACTTGTGTATGGAAAGTGATACCCGGTTTATCCTTGCGCCAACCTATAAGCGCAGGAAGCAGGTCTTCCTTCAGCACTTTTTTATTGCCGATTAAATTATCATCGA
>CAYPPV010000006.1:0-20191 GCA_964412705.1 uncultured Pelolinea sp.
CTGCGATCACTGAGCAATTATGCGGGACACAGATCAGCCCCAGCCAGGTCAGCCGGACCGCTCACATACTGGATGAGGAACTGGAAACCTGGCGCTGCCGGCCTCTATCAGATTGCCGAAGCTGTTGAGCAGCTGCGCGGGAACGCAGATGCAAACCAGGTTCCCGGAGCAAAGACAGCACTGGTGCAGTCCCTCGGCGGTCCGGCCGCCACCGCGGTTACGCACATTCTCTCCTTGGAATAATCTCCATTTATTTGAGCCATTGACAAATTTCACGCTTTCGATTATATATTCATAATTATGAATATGAACCGCAAGTTTGAGGAAAAATCAAGCGCAGTCCTGTCCGTATTGGGCAATCCTTTCCGGGTGCGGCTGGTGATTGCCCTCGCGCAGCAAGAGGCCTGCGTCTGCCATTTGGAGACGCTGCTCAAAAAGCACCAGGCCTATATCTCCCAGCACCTGATGGCCCTGCGCAAGGCAGGCTTGGTAAACACGCGCCGCGACGGCAAATACATCTACTACCGCATGTCCAATCCCGCGGTGGTGAAACTGATCCTGCAAGCCGCGCTTTTGGCCGGCATCAGCCCGGATGAACTGCCTGACATGCATAAAAAAGGGCCGCTAGAGAAGTGCGCCTGCCCCCATTGCAGCGAAAAGCAGGGCCCGGTTGAAAATGATTTGGAAGAAGTAAATGTCGCGTAAAAAATACTCTCAAGGAGAAAGAGCAATATGTTGGAAATAAAAGTGTTAGGCCCAGGATGCCCGAACTGCAAAAAGCTGGAAGAGATCGCCCGCAGAGTGGTAAATGGTTTGGGCGCCCAGGCTAATTTTGAAAAAGTGACTGATTATCAGGAAATCATTAAATTGGGCGTACTGAAGACACCTGGTTTAATCATCAATGATGAAGTGGTCTCCAGCGGCCGCATCCCATCGGAATCGGAAGTGGCGGAATGGGTGAACCAGGCGCTTAAAGCCAGCTGATATGGTTATGGAGTCAGAACCCTGTTTTGGCAGGGTTTTTCCTTGCGCCTTATACATTCGGATTAATAATATCGAGGTTTATACATGGATAATTTACTGAATACCGCATTAAATTTACTTTCCGGCGGGTTGGGCAACCTGGTCGCCTACCTGGCCGCGCATGTCCTGCTCTGCCTGCTGCCCGCGTTTTTTATCGCCGGCGCCATGACCGCTTTTATCCCTAAAGAAATGGTCACGCGCTACTTAGGCAGAAATACTCCTAAATTTGTCTCTTACCCTGCTGCAGCCGCTGCCGGCTTCCTGCTGGCGGTCTGCTCCTGCACGGTCATTCCCTTGTTTGCCGGCATACATAAAAAGGGCGCGGGCCTGGGACCAGCCATCACCTTTCTGTTTGTCGCGCCGGCGGTGAATATTCTCGCACTCACCTACACGGGCACGGTGATCGGTATGGACTTGGCGCTGGCACGCCTTGTGCTCTCTGCTGCCTTCGGTATCGGCGTGGGCATCATTATGGCGCTCATCTTCCGCAAAGAGGACGCAGAGCATGACCGGAAAACGGATGCCTTATTCAATGGCCGCGCTTCCATGCACCAAGCCGCTGTGGTATTTTTGCTCCTCCTGGTGGTGCTGCTCATCATCGGCACCTTCCAGCTGGAAGCGCTCAGGAATGTGTATACCAGCTTCAATTTGACGCTTCCGGGCGCGCAGCGCTTGCAAAATATCCTTTACGAACTTGTTCCTTTTGACCCTGCCCGCGGAGAGGAGGGGGTTACTGTGCAGGGCGTGATTCTGATTTGCTTATTGGCGCTGATCGGCCTCACGTCCTGGAAGGGGCTGGATAAAATTCATGAGGGCTTCAATGCCTGGACCTGGATTTCAACCGCTCTGGTCGGTCTGACGCTCGTTTTCGCATCGATCGGCCTCTTCCTCCGTGCCGACTACCTGGAGGTCCAGCTGACCGGTAAATTTTTCGGCGTATTTACCAGTGTCCTCCTGCTTGCCTGGATGATGAAATTCAGACTCACTGATGATGAAATCCGCGATTTCCTTTGGGAGACCTGGCGCTTCATCAAGCAGATTTTTCCGCTGCTGGTCGTTGGTGTTTTTGCGGTGGGTGTGGTCCGCGGACTCATCCGGCCGGAATGGGTGCAGACCCTTGCCGGCCGCAATACACTGCTTGGTAGTTTCATCGGTGTGGTGTTCGGCGTGTTCATGTACTTCCCGACCTTAGTAGAAGTGCCCATCGCGCAGATGTTCCTGGACCTTGGCATGCACCGCGGGCCCTTGTTGGCCTATCTCATCTCTGATCCGGAGCTGAGCCTGCAGAGCATACTCATCACGGCCGCCATCATCGGGAAGCTAAAAGCCTGGGTGTACGTGGGATGGGTGGCCCTGTTCAGCACGCTCTCCGGTCTCCTGTACGGGGCCTGGGTGAACGGCACTAGCATTTGGATAGTCGCCGCCTATCTGGTGGTATTCCTGCTGGTCCTTTTTAGCGTTTTATGGCTGATGGATCAAAGAAGGCAGAAGCAAGCTGTTCCTGAACAAGCAGGCAATTAATATTTCTTTGCAAGCGTCAATTTAAGGAGGTATATGTAGTGAAGGAATATAAAAAAATCATCTGCTATAAATGTAAGCGGGACACCGGTTATACCGAAGAAATCATTATCAAGGGAAATATTAAAGAGGATTATAAGTGCCCGAACTGCGGGGCAGTCGTTATTACGAAAAACATTGATTACTGTTAGGGTTTTGTATTCAAAATAACCATCTGTCTTATGTGAGAAACTATTTAAGAGTCTGTTTTTTCCTGCCTTTCACGGCAGTGTTCCCATTTAAAACCGAATAAAAATCAGCCAATTTGCCATTTTAGGCATGAAAAAATTTTATTCAAACTCTCCTTTTTTGATGATAATTATGAACGTTTATCAATCCAGCGCGCTTGGAAATCATTCAGGACCCCAGTCTAATCCTTTCCCGCATTTTCAAATACGAGATTGGCATGCAGGCGCTCTATTTTGGTCAGTTTTTGCAATCAGCAACTCCGGCTGGTGTTTCGGAAGAATTCTTCCGTGTCTCATGTGGTGGTTTTGTTTTCTCCCCATGGGCAGTTCTCCAGCCGTTCGATTGTGTGCAAAAGCAGATCCCTGCGTTGCTCGCAGGGGATGCTTTCTCCGCCGTGATTTCAGCGGCAGAAAAGCTTCACCATGGCTTCCAGAGTTCGCTGCCCGCGCTCAGTTTTATTTACTTTGTAGCCATTGATCATGGATTTTCAGCGGTCAATCATCCAAAGTATAGATATAATGAACAGGCAGGAATTGCAACAGGAGGGCAGCGTGAACAGTCAGTCAAAACAATCAGAGCCGCTGACAAAAGACCTTGTGTTGATCGCCATATTCCGCTTCATAATCATCACGGCTCTTTTAATCGGCATCTTCTGGCTGGCCAGCGGCCGGCTGGACTGGTGGGAGCTGTGGGCATATCTGGCAAACTATCTCATCGTGGTGGTGGTCGGCCGGGTGTACCTGATGGTAAAGGATCCGGACCTCATCCGCGAGCGCATGCAGGCGGGTAAGAAGGAAGATGTGAAGCCCTGGGATAAATGGCTTGTACCGTTAGTTGCGGTTTATCTGCCTATGATCTCGTGGATGTTTGCCGGGCTGGACAAGCGCTTTGGATGGACGCCTGACTTGCCGGACTGGGTCCAGCTTATTGCCCTGGGTTTCCTTTTCCTGTCCGGCATGCTCGGTAACTGGGCTATGATGACTAACCGCTTTTTTTCCTCCCATGTGCGCATCCAGTCCGACCGCGGCCAGCATGTAGTGGATCAGGGCATGTACAGCGTGGTGCGCCATCCGGGATATGCCTCCGGCTTGCTGGCCTGGATTGTCGCGCCCGTGTTCTTTAGCTCCTGGCCGGTGGCGATACCCTGTGCTGTCACAATTGTTCTGTATGTTTACCGCACGAAAAAGGAGGACCGGGCGCTGCAGGAAGAACTCCCGGGCTATAAAGAATACGCCCAGCGGGTGCGTTACCGGCTTGTACCCGGGATCTGGTAGGGAAGATCAGCTTTCTTTCAATATAAAAACCATCCAATTTATCTAATCATCTCTTAACCATTTCTTTCCATATCTTTTATTAAACTTGGTGGAATTGGATGGTATCGTTCTTAGAAAGAATGCAATTTAAAGAAAATAAGATTAATAGCCAAACAGACGCGCCTGGAAAAAATTCAAAAAAATGCCGAGCAGATAGAATTCACCCATAATGACCGGCTGGTGTTCTTCTCAGATATCCACCGCGGCAACAACAGCTGGGCGGATGAATTTGCCCCAATAAGACTATCTACACCCATGCCGTCCGGCATTACTACAAAAGGGCTTCACTTAGGTGGAGGTGGGCGACGGAGATGAACTGCTCAAGTTTAAATATGTCGAACCTATCCGTATTGCCCATGAAGGAGTGTGCCGGATCCTGCAGAAATTTAATTCAAAAAAACGCCTTCATTACATCTACGGCAACCATGATTATGAATACAGCCACCCGGAGATGGTCCATAAAAAAATCAACAGAATTTTTAACAATGTGACGGAAGAAACCGGGATCCTATTTGATGATTTCAAGGCGCATAAGGCGCTGGTGTATAAACACAGAGAAACCGGTGTCGGGTTCTTTATTGTTCATGGTCACCAGTGGGATACATTCTTCCATCGTTTAATCTGGCTGAAAGGGTTCCTGGTGCGAACCTTCTGGCGGATTCTCCAGCTTCTCGGCCTGCAGGACCCGGGCAGTATTTCGCAGAAGATGGTTTCACTCCGCAGGGTGGAAAAAATCTGTATGAATGGTCGGGAGAACATAACCAGCCCATAATAGCGGGCCATACACACAGAGCACACTTTCCCAAAAAGAGCGGTCCGCCTTATTTCAACACCGGCAGCTGCGTGTACCCGCGCTGGATAACCTGCATCGAGATTGTGGAAGGCGAGATTACGCTTGTAAGGTGGGATATCAAGGTCAGCAACAAAGGCCAGCTGGTAGTTAAACAGTCTGTGCTTAAGGGCTGGAAGCCCATAACGCGCTTCGCGCAGCTGCCGGAAAGCAGTGCCTGATTAGCATTCCGGCTGCCCTCCGCATTATCCATTCACCGAATGAGGGGCATCAGCTGAAGCAGGGCGAAATCCTGGTTGCCTCGACGACCAATGTCGGCTGGACACCTATCTTTCCCAAAGCGTCCGCGGTTATTACGGATGTCGGTGCGCCCCCTTTCCCACGCGGCCATCATTGCGCGAGAACTGGGCATTCCGGCTGTTGTGGGAACCTCCAATGCGACCCTCCGATTAAAAACGGGTGATCGGGTGATCGAGTGATTGTTGACGGCAGTCAGGGCATCGTTTATCTCCAGTAGAAAGATATCCCTGATTCAGATGGAATAAATTTGGAGAATTGATGCTTTGGAATAGAAAGAGGATCATTTTATCGCTTTCCCTCATCATCGTGATGCTCGGGTTTGGCATGGTGATTCCAATTTTTCCTTTCTACATTGAGAATTTGGGAGCTGGCGGGTTTGAGCTGGGATTGCTGGCTGCAACAGCCGCTGTTCTGGAATTCGTGTTTGGCCCTGTTTGGGGAAGTATCTCGGACCGAACAGGGAGGAAACCCATTCTTCTGATCGGAATGCTATTGAACTTACTTAATTCTTGGGTATATTTGTTATCTGCGTTTGGTTTATTCTGTCAGGTCAACAACATCCGCGTAGGGCGCATTGCTGCTGACGGACTGGATGCCGTTCTCCATGGCGAATGTGGAGGAGTACATCTCGCTCTTCCCGATCACCTTATTATTGCCGGCGCGCAGCACGAAATAGGGGCTGCCGTTGATGGCGGTCATTTTTTTAAAGCGCTCCGGTATTTGGGCATTTTCCTTCACCGAACGGACGCCGTTCATGCAGCCGCTCTTGCTCTTGTACATCTCGCTGGTAAGGATTGTTTCACCATTGGCTGCTTTCAGGTTGAACATGAACTGCCCATTGGCTGTCTTCTTGATTTTAAATTCTGCTGCCATCTGTCCTCCTTGATAATGATTGGGTTATTACTTTATTATAAAACAGATTATGGTTGGATTGATTTGCAAAGCGTATAAGAAATTTATTAACTTAAATTCTTGAAAAATGATGTCTGCCCGCAGCTTGCTGCAAGATTATTCGCTCATTCAAGGCGGAACATATTGACTATACTGAATATATAAATTTTACGGATGCATTCGGGCAAATCGAGTACTGGATGATGGTTGACGATATGATCGAAAGGGTTCATTCACCGCCGGCATACTTGACACCATCTGAATTCGAGGCTGTCCAGGTTGCTTGTTGAGCGCTTGTGTCCTCTCTTATTCACCCCTTAATACTGTCCGGAAAAACAACCGTAGTATAAAAAATTACCTATAATTCAAATCCCACTTCTTCAGGTAATTCTGCGAAAACAACATCATCAACTCCCGTATTATGGCGAAAAATGATTGCGCAAGTTGCATCCTTTCCAATAGGGAAAGGCGCATAATGCCAAGCACCCACAGCCCAAGATACACCAATGCCCACCGGTACATAAAATGCACGCAAGCGTTCACGGGTCACCTCACCTTCTGGGATACCCGCCACAATCAATCCACCTGTAAGAGGGAGCAAGGTCTCAGTCGTGCGGGTATGGGCTTCAAATTTTTTACAGATAAAATCACGCTCAATTGCTGTCAACAAGTTAATCGAAACTGATTCCGCACCATCCACGCTCGCTTGTTTTTCGTACCATCTAAATAAGCCTTCTTCACCACCAAATTCACGCCCTTCGGTAGTCAGCACTTGCCCAAATGGAGCGAAAGACTCATCCGTCAGTTTTTCTACTTTTACCTTATTCATTCCAATCACCTCAACCAAATATTTTTGTCAAATCCCGGGCTGTCACAAATTGCGCGCCAATTGCAATCAGTCCATCTATCACCTTGCCCAATTCTAAAAGAGCGGCTTCCCCGCAGTTCCTGGTAATAAAATCTTCAGGAATCACTGTCGCTTCGCCAAAGTTATAACTCTTCTCCATCGGCCAAAACTCCCAAGGATGAATATAGTAAGCCAATACGCGCGCAACTCCTTTCTTATCGCAAAAATCCAAGAAAGCCAGACTGCGCTGAAGTAAATATTCCCCTCCTTTTGTGCGGAATAGAGGCCATTGATCGCGATCACGCTCCAAACCGGGATCTTTGCTTTCCATAGTCATATCTGCGAAGTTAGGGACCTCGAGAACCTTGCTATCTCCGGTTTTGGTCCAGTCCTCCCGTGAGGGGTGATATGGAGCAAACTGTTCGCGATAAAAAAACATAGGATAGGTGACATCGCAGGTAAAGCCCAGCTCTTCCAAAGCGTTCACTACCGCAGTAGAACCCCATAAACGCGGACAACGGAAAGAAGTTGCTGAAACGCCAGCGGCTTCTTCCACCCATTGTTTACAGATCTCCAGACGCGGTTTTACTTCAAACGGTAAAAGCGGCTTGATACCTGGAATGGGAAAAAGTTCATCGCCAAGTGTCTCGTGATAAAGGGAATGGCAACCGACCTCGTTGCCGCTTTCCGCTATCATTTTTGCCACATCCGGATTTTTCTTCGCGCAATCACCAGTGAAAAAAAAGGTTCCTTTGACTCCTTTTCGGGAAAAGAGATCCAGCAACAGGGGCGTGCCATGCTTCACGCCTTCATAATACGGTGTAAAGCTACCCACATCTGTTTCCATATCCACACCAAATAAAACATAAACTTGTTTCATGAACAATCTCCCATGCAATATGTCTAGAAAATCACTTTCTTTTAGAAATCAAGTTCGTAAAGCTCGCCAATCTCGGGGCTTAATACATCACAGCCATCTGGTGTTATCGAGATACCTTTTTCCCAACGCACACCAAAAGTATCCGTTGCGATAAAAGTATCTATTTGATAGCACATATTTGGTTTAAAAGCGTAATCCGATATCGTTTCCACCCAAGGCGCTTCCACTTCAATCAGGCCGGTGCCATGCATCGGACCATAAACAAAATATTCCGCATAACCATTATCTTCATAAAATTTGTAAAAGCCTTTTGCCACCTCAGATGCTATGATGCCAGCTTTAAGCTGTTTCTGCGTCCAGAAATGCGCCTCCCTGCCAAACAAAACAATATCCCGGCGCTTGCCGTCCAGTTTTCCCAATACCACAGGATATCCAATGGATGCAGAATACCCATCAATTTTCGCTGAAAGATTTAATTGAACAATATCGCCTTTTTCAAATCTCCGATAGCTGGAACGGGAGATCGCGTGACGGGTTGAAGCTTCTGAAAAGACATACATAGGCAATCCTTCATATTCTGCGCCGTTTTCGTAAATGACCCGCTGTGCAACACCCACCATTTGCAACTCAGTCATGCCGGGCCTGATTTCCTTGATCACCTGCTGACTGGCAATTTCGGCGATGCGGTATCCTTCTTTTAAGCAAGCAATTTCCGCGTCCGATTTGATAGAACGAAGCTCAACCATAATTTTGTCAGCGCGAATAATTTCCGCTTCTGGAAAAGCGGCGCGAATACCCTCAAGCTGGACAACAGAAGTATCGAGCCAGCTGGCCACACCAATCCGCAGTTTTTTTCCGCGGATGCCAATCGCAGCAAAGGCATCATTGAAAGTTTCCGCCTTTAATTCTGGATATGCCGGATCCGCTCCTTCGCGATATTCTTTCAGTACAAAGATCTTATCAATCTTGGATCGGTCGGCCGCAAATTCACGGCTTTCAGGACCAACCAATAGGGCCGCATCGCCATTTGCGCCAACAACGACCCCGCTGCGTTCAAAGAGAGGCCAAAACCCTGAAAAATAACGCGGGTTGGCATAATCCGCTTCATTTCCATTAACGATCAAGGCATCCAGTTTCTCCCTGCGAAGAATCGCTGCCGCTTTCTCCGCTCTTTTTTTGTATTCCTCTTCAGGTATGCATATGTCTCCGTACATTTTGATCTCCTTTAATAAGTTTAATTACTTCTCAATCCAAATGAAAAATTTCTTCCAAATCCTGATAATAGATTTCTTCATTGTGCCGGGAAAAACAGGGCTTGGTTTGCTTCCACCACTCCTGTGTAACAGGATCTGAAGCCATACGTTCCATATCCGCGTCAAAATCATCGCCGATATATTCAAAATAAGCGAATAATTTATTTCCCCTCAGGTAAATTGAGTAATTCCGTAAATTGCAGTCAGTAATGGTTGCGAGCACTTCCGGCCACACCGCTGCATGAAGTTTTTTATATTCCTGAATACATCCCTTTTTGAGGGTCGCAAATTGCCCAAAACGGCGCATTTCTTTAATCCCCCGGATACCCCATTGTTGTATAGTAGGCGAGATTTACCTGACGGGAATCAAGTCTCCCATATTGCACAATCACCGGTATATCACTTTCAACTTTTGCCGCATATTGCGTAGTAAGAGGCAGAATATGTTCCCCAAAATGATCCGGGTTATGCGTTTGAAAGCATTTAACGCGCTCAGCAGGGACTATCATCCTGATATCGCGGATCGGATCTTTATCTTCAAAATAAAGCGTGAATTTCAGATGCGCATCCACAGAATTTGGATTCAGGACTATATAGGATTCATGGCCTTTTAGTTCACTGACACCCATAGGGGGTCGCTCGCCATCCGGGAAATACCAGATTTTCTTACCATCCATCTAAATCCTCCGAAAAAATATTTTATAAAATTGAATAATCATCATATTTCTTAATCAATCCCGTTTGGAGTTTACATCGATGAGAACAACAGCAACCAAGATCAACCCTTTAACAACCCACTGCCAATATGTGTTAATGCTCATCAGAACCATCATGTTGCTTATCACCTGCAAAAATAGAGCGCCAATCACAACGCCAATGATGCGCCCTCGCCCACCGGAAAGCGAAGTACCTCCCAAAACAACAATGGTCATCACATCAAACAACAAGTTTTCCCCCAACATCACATTTCCGGAAAGTGTCTTGGCTGTCAAACCCAGAGCGCCAACCGCAGTCAGAACCGCGCACAACATAAAAGAGAAAATGATAATAAAATTCACGTTGATGCCCGAGAGCTTGGACGCTTCCATATTGCCGCCTACGGCGTAGATGGACCTTCCTAAAGAAGTATTTTGGGTTATGATGTTTAAAAGGAACGCAATCACTCCCATCAATATTACCGGGAAAGGCACCAATCCTACATAACCCGCACCAAGGAAGTTGAATGATTCCGGTAAACCTGAAATTGGCAAACCTCCTGAGTAAATAAAATATATACCCTTGATAATCGTCATCGTAACCAGTGTGCCAATGAATGACGGCATTTTTCCATAAACGACCAAGGCCCCATTAATCATCCCAACAATAACTGACATGACTAATACCAGCAAAATCGCAACCCACACCGGAAAACCCATGGTAACCGCGAAGCCAGCAAAGAAAATGGAGACCATACCAATAATGGCTGAAATAGACATATCCATGTTGCCGGTCAGGATCACAAAAAATTCGCCCATTGAAATGATGGCAATAAAGGAAGCCTGCCTCAGGACATTCATAATATTATTGGTGGTACGGAAAGAACTGCTAGCCAAACTGAAAATCGCCACCATTGCGATAAACAGGATGAGAATCATCCAGTCTTGGAGAAATGACTTGTAACCACCGCTATATCTTTTTGATTTTAATTTATAGTTATTTGACTGATTCATTTTCGTTTATTCCTAACAAGCTATTAATTATGACTTCCTGGGTCTTTCTTTCTCCTTCAACAACATCCATAATTGCTCCTTCAAACATGATATACACTCTATTACAAAGCCCTAATAGTTCTTCGAGTTCAGGCGACACCAGTACAATTGCCTTCCCCTGCTTGGTCAGATCATTGATTAATTTGTAAATTTCAAATTTCGCCCCCACATCAATACCACGTGTAGGTTCATCCATCAGGAATATGTCGCAATTTCTCAGCATCCACTTTGCAATTACTATTTTCTGCTGGTTACCGCCCGAAAGCTTCTTGACATTCTGCCAAAGCGAGTAATAATCCAGATTCATTTTTTCATTAATTTCAAAAGCCGCTTTTGCTTCTAATTTATGGTCCTGAAAAATTTTCCATTTTTTAAATCGCGTCATGGAGGGAAGCGTTGTATTGTCCTTGATATCAAAAAGCATATTCAACCCCAGCGATCTTCGTTCATCAGGGATGAGGCCGATACCTAACCTGATGGCATGTTCCGGACTTTTTATTTTTACTTCCTTTCCATTAATTAATATCTTTCCACCGCTGACTTTGTGATTGCCAAAAATCGCATGAACCAACTCTGTTTTATAAGCCCCCAGAAGCCCAGCGATACCAATGACTTCACCCCGGCGGACATATAAGTCAATATCCCGAAACGCGTTTGGACCGGTTAATCCCTTCACTTCAAGCAACACTTCGCCAAAATTTTGATTAATTGGAAGATATATCTGTTTGAGTTCCCGTCCTATGATCATTTTTATTAACTGAGGCTTATGAATATCCTTGACATAACCGCTGTGAATATGTTTCCCATCACAGAGCACTGTATAAGTATCACAGCAATCCAGGATTTCATCCAACCTGTGCGAAATATAGATAATTCCCATCCCCCTCTTTTTCAGAACACTGATAATCCGGAAAATATTCTCAATATCCTTTTCCTGCAGCACAGAAGTGAGTTCATCCAAGATTAGCACCTTGGATTCATTCAATACCGCCTTTGCCAGCTGAACGATCTGGCGTTCAGCTGTCCTTAAGCGCTTTACTGGTATTTCAAGATTAATATCACACTGAAGAAACTCTAATATTTCAGCTGCGCGCCTCCGCAAGGCTTTCCAGTCAATAAAAGGACCTTTTTGTTCATAATGACCAACGAAGATATTTTCAAGACCAGTCATCTCACTCATTAGCTGAAATTCCTGATGGACTATCGCTATTCCCATCGATTGAGAATCCCTGATTGAGTAAGAAGACAATTTAATCGGCTCACCACAGATTAACAATTCACCATTCGTCATGCGGTTTTCGCCTGTGATGCATTTGGCCAATGTCGATTTTCCAGCACCGTTCTCACCTACCAATCCGTGGCATTCGCCAGGCAGGAGTGTAAAGCTCACATTATCGAGCGCTTTCACACCCGGAAATTCCATTGTGCAATTTTTAACCTCAAGCAAAGGCCGCACTCTTCCACCTATGCGATCCGGGTTTTCCTTTTGGTTCACTGCAAAATTTGAATCCATTCTCTCACCTAAAGCCACAACCAGCCAAGAGCTTCAATGCCTGAACAGATAATATCGTTGTCAGGGTTCTCAGGATGGCGTATATTATGGATCAGCCGTTTTAATTCATGATATGGGAACATACAGCTTTTAACACCGGTGAACGAAACTGGGTAAACATCAAAAAACATCTCTCGCGCGATATCAAAATCCTTTTCATTCAAGATCAGAATTTCATCGAGGATAGCATCTTTTTTAACCGGATCTTTTTCCTCCTCATACCGAAGAGCAGCAAGCACCAAATCATAGATTACCGCATTTCGACGTTCGGCATTTTTCCATTTATCAAAGTGAGGCAGCCATGAGCGAAGTTTTTCGTCCCGATATGCTTGTTCGCGAATTTCACCGATCAATTTCATTAAATGAGGGTGGTTCGCCTTTGCCTTCATAATAGCAGGAATATCATCCTTGGTCATTTTATTTTTCTGGAACGGGAAAGGCGTAGTATATAGAGGAATCTGACTCTCGTGGATGGTAACTATATTTTTCATCACATACAGGATTTTTTTGCCTAATTCCGAGCCAAAGTTCAATTCACAAGCCCGTTTGAAAAACTCCTCCATATCCATCATTGAACCCCACCCATAGTTGCCATGGGCGAACAGGTGAAGGAAGAGGCCATACCACTCAAACATGAATCCGTTGATTCCATGCACACCCATTTTGACGCTGCCCATATGTTGTTCGATATCGCGCTCAATTACCTGCACGTTAGGTTCATCATGATATCGAATCACATTTGATTCGAAAGTACGATAAAGCCTTCCCATTGTAGAGGTAATCGCATTGGACTCGGTATCCCTCGCCCAGATACGATGCTTTCCAAACGCTTCGACCCATTTTGGGAATTCAGTTTCAGGAACGTAAAGACCTGGAGCCCAGAAAAGGTTAATGTCATCCGGCATCGAATCGACGCATTCTTTAAGAAAAGCTGGGTCTTTTTCGAGCGGTGGCTGGCGGAATGCCCGTATCCCCAAAATAATGTCTGGATTTACCTTGCGGACAGCCTCATAAATCTGGTTTAGCAGCCAAAGGTTGGCTTTGTGTTTTGCTTCGCCAGGTGTTTTGGTCGTCGCGTGCCAGCGCTGCTTGCATTTATCGCACTCGCAGAACCAGAATCCTTCTTCGCTCTCTTCCAAAGTGTAACCATCAAAACCCAATTCCGCTATACGCACCATACAATCTACAATATACTGGACGGTACCGGGGTAGCTCAGGCAAAGCGAATCAAAGTCATTGAGGAATTTGCTTGTCTTGGGAGGTTTCATTCGCGCTTCCGGATGCGCAATAGAATATGCACCATTGTAGGAATTCAACCCGGAATATGCGAAAATTTTCACTTCAAGCCTGTGGGCTAGCTGGATAAACTTGCCTAAAAAAGGCTCTTCCAAATTAGGGTGAGTGTAATGGACGGTCAGCCACCGCCGGTTTTCCGCATTCCAAATTTTTACTGGCACATTTTCAAATACCGTTTCGGGGTATTTCTCCATCGCAAAAGGCCAGTAGCCATACATTAGCAAATTGAACTGGTTGATTTTATTATCCAGGCAGATGTTTAAATATTCCTCCCACTCCTCGTAGCCCCATAACTGGCTGTCAAATCCAATCCGGCCATATCCAGCATACCAAGAAAAAGTTGGCGCTATCGCGCGCACAGGAAGTGACGGCCAATCGGTAATCTCGCAGCAGGGCAGCACAAATAATTCATTATCCTTTTTAAGGAGCTGTTTTATACTGGTGATGCCATTGATGAAACCAGCCTTGTTTTCATATTTAAGAGTTATTTCGTTTTTGTCAATTAATAGATAGTACCCCTGTGATTTGAATAGTTCATCATGATCCGATTTAATGCCATCTAAACTGGAAATGACGATCAACTTAATACAATTCTCTGGGGGATCATTTCCCGCAACTATTTCAATCTCTTTGTAATTCCAAAAGCGCAATTTGGCAACCTCCAGCAATTCGTTGGAGTCTTTAATTCCCGCTGCAGGTGAAAAATATATCCCACGAAAAGATTTTGTAACGGTATTCGCATCATGAATAATTTTCGGTTCAGGCAGCAAGTTGATCATTTTTAATACCTCCTGATAATCAAGATCGCATTGTACGGGCGAAGAGCTTATATCTTCGCCCGTACATCCAACTTATTCTACAGAAAATCCCTCATAAAATCTTACAACCAGGTCCAATTCTCCCAATCATATTGATCAATGTTATCGGGAGTAATGGCCTCGGGCTGCGGCAACTCATAAACCAGAGGAATTTCCTCGCCCTTGACGAGCACCTTATACATCGCATCTGTTGCCTGATATCCCAACACCACAGGATCCTGTAATACCTCGCCAATCCACATTGGATTTCCTTCATCAATGTAGGTTAGCACTTCAACAGCACCTGCGATGCCGATGAATTTAATCTCGTTTCGGTTGGCTGCTACCGCAGCGTTATAAGCGCCGCGAACCTCTGCATCATTATGGCCAGAAACCACATCGATAACAGGTTCTCTTTGCAGAACATTCTCTACCAAGCTCTGCGCGGAATCCGCACTGCCTGCGCCGGTGTCACCCTCAACAATAATTCTTGCATTCGGGAATGCAGCTAGGATAGTTTCAGAGAATCCATCCACTCTATCCTGTGATACCTGTCCAGATGTCGGACGAGAGACGAACAAAGCCACTGGGTCATCCTTACCTAAAGTTTTCAGGTATTCAACAGCTACTTCGCCGGCTTTGACACCCAAAGCCTTCATATCGTGGCCTACAAAGGTCGACCAGACGATATCATCATCACTGGCAGGCTGCTGAGCATAATCACCAATCACGAAAGGAATCCCTTGAGCGACATATTGCTTCATCGTGGGGATTGCAGAGTTGGGATCTGCCGGGAACAGAATAATGCCCTTCGCGCCCCATGTGACCAGGTTGTCAATGTTATTCAGCATGGTCTGGACATCAGAACGAGAATCCTCAAACTGGAAAACAAAATTCGCTTCTGGGTGCTCTGCCACATACTTCTCGCAACCTTCCTTCGCGCCAAGGAACCAAGTGTAAGCAGTCATTTCCATAATGGAAACGCCTATCTTAATTGGCTCTTCAGCCGCAGGTTCTTCCGCTGCGGGTTCCTCGGCTGCGGGTTCCTCGGCTGCGGGCTCTTCGGCTGCGGGTTCCTCGGCGGCTGGAACTTCTGCTGCGGGTTGGCACGCTGGTAAGGCCAAGCTTACCAGTACAAGAATTGAAATCAAAGACAAAAGTTTCTTATTCATTTATTTCTCCTATTTTTTTTATTTACTTGATGAGCATAAACAAACGATTTTCTTCCGGGCACCTCCTTTTCTTTCTAGACCTCAATATCTATTTTAGGTATCAGTTCTTCCCATATTTAAACTTACGATACCCACAGGATTCACGAATAATGACTTGCAGGGGAAGCTTAATCAATTGTTTTGGTTTCGAATTTCCATGGGAAATACGGTCCAGTAAAAGACTGGCAGATAATCGCCCAAGTTCATACCATGATGTATTCGTGCAAGTTAAACTAGGATTAAGAAGATCGCCATATTCGACATCATCAAACGCCACAAGCGCAATGTCATCAGGCACTTTCAGATTGTGATTCTTTAGTGCATTCAAGGCGCCAAGTCCCATCGAGTTATTGAAACCAAAAATGGCTGTCGGTTTCTTACCTTTACTAAACAATTGGTTAGTCGCTGATAACCCGCTTGGCTGAGTCCAGTCACCAGTTACGGACATATGTTCATCAAATTCAATTCCATGATCCTTTAGAGCAGCTTTAAATCCATCCATTCGTTCTTTCGAACTGCTTTCATTTGGAGGGCCAGATATAACCGCGATAGATTTGTGACCTAAATCTATAAGATGCTTCGTTAATCGATAAGCACCGAGGAAATTATCACTTGTCACTAAATCAATATCTAAATCGCCCAGCTGGTTATCCATCGCAACAATGGAAATATTATGGTTATTAAGGATATGCCGGAGATGTTCAATAATTAATTTCGATGCGGAGGAGGCAATGATGATCCCTTCCATCCGGCGAGCGACAAAAAAATCTATGGCTTTCTTCTCTCTATCAGGCTTGCCATCTGTGTTGTAAAAAAGTATTTCGTAGTTCGAGTACTCCGATTCTTGGATATAGTTATAAGCAGCTTTAAGAGCGTTACTAAAAAACGGGTTTGATACATCCGGCATAATAAAACCGATGGCGTAGGAGCGGCCATATTTTAATCGTCGAGCTGCATTATTTGGTTGATAATTTAATTTGTCAATCGCTTCCTGGACCTTTTTTTTCGTTTCATCCCCAATATACTCATAATCCCTGATCACACGAGATACCGTACTGATTGAGACATTCGCCAGCTCCGCCACTTCCCGCAAAGTAACAGGTTTCATCACTAATCTATCAAATTCATTTTTATAATTTTTTTCAAATGCTGATTAATAATTCTTACAATCCAAACATTTCTGACAACGTTATCATAATAGAAGAAAAAAAATATTTCTGATAACGTTATCAATATCATAATACAAAAATGGAGGTTTTTCAAGTGTTTAATTCTTAAAAAATCTCTCATTCACAATATTCGCGTGATTATCCAAAAGCTCCGCCTTACATACTCATTATGGTTTGATAGGTTCTGATAGTTACCCACCCCTAAAATAATCTCCGGTATTGGTAGCAATATCGGAGTTGTGAGGTGAAATAAATATGGAAGTTCCAAGATATTGGCGATTACAAAAACAGCGCTACGGCCTGGTGGGCGAGGTATGCCCCCACTGCGGTGCGAAGATTTTCCCGGCGCGTGATGTCTGCCCGGAATGCGGCGGCGAAGCCAAGGAGCCCTTCCGCTTCAGCGGCAGGGGTGAGGTTTATTCCTACACGGTCATGAACAGCGCCCCAACCGGTTTTGAGCATGCCGTCCCCTACACGGTTGCGCTGGTCAAGCTGGAAGAAGGCCCCACCGTCACTGCCCAGCTGACCGATTTGGGCGAAAAGCCCGTTGAGATCGGCATGCCCGTCGAGATGGTCACCCGGCGTATCAAGGAAGACACGCATGAGCGCGGTATGCTTATCTACGGCTACAAATTCCGCCCTGTAATGGGTTAGCTTAGTGAAATCAAAATGATGCGCTCCTCAAACGAGGGGCGCTTTTTCTATCCCGAATTTGATTGTAATTGTGATTATGAGTGTGATATAAGTGCTGATTGGATAACCATTCGGACAGGAGAAAAACCGTGGATATCACCACCCTTATTCTGGCCGGCATCGCGCTGGTTCTGCTGGGATATGCTGCCTGGAAGAGCGGCGTATCTGCTCCTGTTTTTCAATATCTGGGAAGCCCGCGTACTCTGCAGCCACTGCCCGTACTGGGCAAGGGATGGGCGCATCCTGCGCTGCCACGCGAATATGGGTGTGCTGAAAATATGGAAATACAGACCGGGCTCAATGTCTCTCTCGGAAAAAGTTCAATTTTTTATTGGCGCCGGAATCTTAATAGCATTTCCACTCATCCTGATGATTATCGGGAAAGCTTTTGTCTGGTGTGGCGTCGCCCTGGCTGGTTCGATAAGCGGAATTTTTTTGCTGAAAACAAACTTCTGCTCGCGCTGCGTGAATTTTGCATGTCCTTTGAACGGTGTTCCGGAAGATATCCGCATTCCTTTCAGGAATCAGGTGGATAGATTGAAGCAGTGATAGCAGCTAGAAAACATCGGGTGGGGGTGTAAACTTTCTTACGGGAAATAAATTTTCTTTTTTCCACTGCTAAGTTATTATTAATGAAGCAGGCAGTTAACAGGAGGCCAGTTTGGAATATCGTTATCTCGGAAATTCGGGTTTGCAGGTGAGCGCCATTTCCCTCGGCTCATGGGTGACATTCCATTTCCAGGCAGGGGTGGACAAAGCGGTTGAACTCATGTCAGCGGCATATGATTCTGGCGTGAGCTTTTTCGATAGCGCAGATGGCGATTGCTTGGTGCCTGAAAAATCCCAATGTGAGCACGGCCATCACGGGCGCCAGCAAGGTGGAGCAGGCCCGTGAGAATATGAAGGCGGCTGATGCGCTGGAACTGCTCACGGATGACGTGATGGCGGAGATTGACGGAATTTTGAAAACACAGGAATGATGAAAGGAAAAAAGGACAAATGAAATATCGATATCTTGGCAAATCGGGGATACAGGTAAGCGAACTCTCGTTTGGCTCTTGGGCAACGTTCCATCACAAGGTCGGAGTGGATGATGCGGTCGAAATGATGGCAGCCGCGCATGACGCGGGTGTGAATTTCTTTGATAACGCAGAGATATATGCAAAAGGAAAATCCGAGGAGGTGATGGGTGCGGCGCTAAAGAAACTGGGCTGGCGGCGTTCCAGCTATCTCATCTCCACCAAGTTTTACTGGGGCATTCACGAAGGCGTGAATGAAAAGGATACCCTGAACAGGAAATACCTGCTGGAAGCGATTGGCGGCTCCCTAAAGCGGCTTGGTCTGGATCATGTGGATCTGGTTTTCTGCCACAGGCCGGACCCGAACACGCCTATTGAGGAAACGGTCTGGGCCATGCACAACATGGTGGAATCGGGAAAGGCATTGTATTGGGGCACATCCGAGTGGTCCGCCATGGAAATTGTGGCTGCGATCGAGATTGCGGAGCGCCACCATCTGCATAAACCTGTCATGGAACAGCCTGAATATAACATGCTCCACAGGGAACGCTTTGAAAAAGAATACGCTCGCTTGTTCAGGGATTACGGCTACGGCAGCACTACCTGGAGCCCGCTCGCATCCGGCCTCCTGACCGGAAAATACAATGACGGCATTCCGGAGGATTCCCGTGCGACAATAGAAAAGTATGACGTTTATGAAAAGGCACGCGACGAGCAAATCCTTTCCAAAACCCGCGCGCTGGCGGAAGTAGCAAAAGACCTGGGTGTCAGCCAGGCGCAAATGTCCATCGCCTGGATTTTGAAGAACCCCAATGTGAGTACGGTCATCACCGGCGCCAGCAGGGTGGAGCAGGTGCGTGAGAATATGAAGGCGGTTGAAGTAGTGGATATGCTAACGCCGGATGTCATGGAGCGCATCGAGAAAATCCTGGAATAGGTTGTATTAATACCCTGCAATAGAAAAGCCGGTTTTGCCGGCTTTTTTGGCACAACTTGTTTAGAAGGAAATTGTTTAGTAGGGATCTCCGGCAATTCCGCGTATGGCAGCCAGCTGATCATCGTCAAGAGTGATTTTTCCGGCATCCGCGTTGGATTCCAGCTGTTTAACCGAGGAAGCGCCCGGTATCACTGGGCCCATGCCGGGTAGCGTGAGTGTGTATGCCAGAGCGAGCTGGCTGAGCGCTATTCCCCACTCCCTAGCCAGCCCGGCCAGGGAGTGCAGTTTGCGCATGTTCTCCTCAGTGGCGGTCTCATCCAGCTGTCCCTGATCATAAACCCTGTCCCCTGGCCCGACTTTGGAGAGATCAACATATCGCTCTGTCAGGAATCCCTCCGCCAGCGGGCTGTATGGGATGAAGGATGCGCCTGTATCCGCTGAATATTCCAGGACGCCGCGGTAATCAGGGTGCTCCTTGCGCAGCATGTCATACTGGTTCTGGACGGGCGATGATGCGGGAGCGCGGGCTGAAGCCCAGTTCCATGCCCCGGTAAATCTTAAACTGGTCAACCGTGAAATTGGAAATCGCCAGATAGCGGATAAGGTCTTCCCGAATCAGGTCTTCCACAGCACTAAAGCTTTCCTCGGGTGGCGTGAGGGGATCATAATGGTGAAAGTAGAGCAGGTCAATGATGTCTATCTGCAGCCGCTCAAGCGAGGCATAGA